>JAUSNX010000001.1:0-300000 GCA_030656015.1 Methanobacteriaceae archaeon | reverse complement strand
TAAACGCCAAGTCAATATTGCTATTGGGTATGATGGACGTTTGGAAATTATTGATGCGACTAAAAAAATAGCGCGTGACGTTAAAGACGGAAAAATAAATCCTGAAGATATTGATGAAGATTTAATCAATAAGAATCTTTATACTGCTGGCCTGGAAGACCCTAATTTAATTATAAGGACTAGTGGTGAAGAAAGATTAAGTGGTTTCTTGTTATGGCAGTCCTCTTATTCTGAACTTTATTTCTGTGATAGTTTATGGCCTGAACTTAGAAAAGTGGATTTTTTAAGGGCATTAAGATCTTATCAACAGAGAGAAAGACGCCATGGAATTTAATTCAAATTCTTCATTTTTATTAAGTATTGAAACTTATTAATTAAATTTATTAAAATTCATTTTATTTTTCAAAGTTTATTTGATATCAATATTCCCATAGTAGATTAATAGTCAAATTCACCAAATTAATTTAATAAGGAGATAATTTATGATCGATACACATTGCCATGTTGATTTTAAGGACTTTAATAAAGACAGAACAGAAATTATAAAGCGGGCCCAAAAAAAACTTACCTGTATTGTAAACTCTGGTGTAACTTTAGATGGTAATAGGAGAGTATTAGAACTTTCTGAGGAATATAAAAAATTTGTTTTCCCTTCATTAGGATTTCACCCAGTTAATTCTTCTAAATCTGATCAATCTGTGGTGGAAGCAGTTATTGAAGAGCTCCACGAAAATATTGATAAAGCAGTGGCTATTGGTGAAGTGGGAATGGATTATTATCATGTTAAAGATTCTGAAGGTCGAAATAGACAAGAAAAAATATTTAATCAGTTCTGTAGCCTGGCTGAGGAATATGAGCTTCCTTTAATAGTGCATGCCCGAGATTCTGAGGAAAAAGCCTTTAAAATAGTAAAAAAATATAACTCGATTCCTGAAGTGATTCTTCATTGTTATAGTGGTAGTTTAGAAACTGCAAATAAAATAATAGAAGAAGGTTACTATACTTCCTTTTCAACTATGATATGTTATTCACAACATCATCAAATTCTTGCTAGAGAGATACCTCTTAAATTCATCCTAACTGAAACGGATAGTCCTTATTTGTCTCCTTTTAAAGGAAAGAAAAATGAGCCGGCCTTTGTTGAAGAGGCTGTTAAAAAAATTGCAGAGATAAAAGGAAATAAGTTTTCAAAAGTGGATAATATCACAGAAAAAAATGCTAAAAAAGTTTTTGATATTTAATTTGCTTGATTAACGGAATTACAATGAAATTAGATTCTTAATAGACTAATTTAATTTTTCATTGAGAATTAAATTAAGAATAAGTTAAAACAATAATTCCTAATTTATTTAACTCTTTATGTCTATTTTTTAGCATCTAGTTCTTCAAATACCTCTTTTGCTGCTGTAATTCCATTTATTGCTGCGGGAAACCCAGCATATGCAACCATTTGAATTATAATTTCTATTATTTCTTCTCTACTACAACCAACATTCAACGCACCATGGATGTGGCTTTTTAATTGAAGTGGTGCTGTGGCCATGGCAGTAAGTGCAGCTATTGTTGCTATTTCCCTGGTTTTCAGATCCAATCCTTCACGCGTGTAAATGTCGCCATAGGCAAATTCAGCTATGAATCTAGCTAAATCTGGAGCAGTATCATCCAAACTCTCTTTTAAAATCTTATAAGAATCTTTATTCATTATTTTTAGCTGTTTCAAACCTTTTTGGTACCGTTCAGACATTTTATTCCTCTATTTTTTCCTATTTTTGTAATACAATCTGTGCTCTAATATTATTATTGTTTATAATTTAGATTTATTAATTTATTTAATTTTAGAACATTAAATAATTCTTTTAAATATCTTTTAAATATCAAGAAGCTATTTAATTTTTATAAAACATTAAATCAGGAATTATAACCACAAAATTTAATATTTCTAAAGCTAAATGAAGAATGTAAGTATATAAATTTAAAATTAATTATAACATAGATAGGTTGATATCATGAAAGATAAAATTATATTTTTAGCCACGATTTTACTGATGTTTAGTTTTTTAAGCGCAGTAAACGCGGAACCAGTTACAAAAACAATTGATAACATTACCAATAAAACCAATGAAGCACTGAATAATGCTTCTGATATTACTAATCAAACTGCAAATGAAGTTAAAAAAACATTGGATCCTATTCAAAGTATTATGAATGAAATTAACTCAATTATTCAACAGATCCAACAAATTCTACAGTCTTTACAGAACATAACTGGACAATAATTAGTTCATATTCTCCTTAATTTATTTTTTAGGTGATTATTTGAGGCCTCATGTAATTTTAAACGCAGCTATGACATTGGATGGGAAAATAGCCACTCGAACAGGAAGTTCTGAAATTTCAGGCCCAGAAGATTTGAAAAGAGTTCATCAAATTAGAAAGGATTCTGACGCTATCATGGTGGGCATTAACACTATTTTAGCGGATGACCCAAGATTAACTGTGCATAAAATTTCATCTAATCCCTCAGATAATCCTCTAAGAGTAGTGGTTGATAGTAAAGCACGCACACCACTCAAAGCCCGGGTTTTAAACAATGATTCTTCTACAATAATAGCTGTTTCAAAAAAAGCACCTTTAGAAAAAGTAGAAAAACTCAGAGAAAAAGTAGAAGTGATTATTTGTGGGGATAATAGAGTTGATCTGGAACAATTAATGAAAAAACTCAAAATTAAAGGCATCAATAGTCTCATGCTGGAAGGAGGATCTACATTAAACTTTTCTATGCTCAAAAATGGATTAATAGATGAAGTAAGGGTCTGTGTTGCTCCCATGATGGTTGGTGGGAAAGATGCCAAAACATTGGTTGATGGTGATGGCTTCGATTTTATGGCTGATGCAGTCAAACTGGAATTAAAAAAGAATTTTATTTTGGGCAAAGATTTAATTTTAGAATATCATGTCTTAGATAAGTAGTAAAAAAAGAATAGTATCTAAATAAAAAAATATTTAATTATTTTTGCTTATAATTAAAATTAGATTATAATAATATTATATCATAATTTACTTTTTTCTATTTAATTATAACAAACCTTTATTTTTTAAAATTCTTTCAGGATTTGTAGTTAATGCTTTTTTAACTTCTGTTTCGGGTAAACCAGCACCTAATCCATAACTATAAGCTGTTTCATAATTAATAAGGTCGTTTGGAGAGTGAGTATCAGTATCTATAATTAAATTCGCTCCTACTTCCAGGGCAACTTTTCCCACATGCCCATTTCCCAATGAATGCCCTCGCCTGGAGCTTATTTCAAGCGTTATATTATTTTCTTTAGCTATTTCAGCTTCTTCATAAGTAATCAGTCCGGGGTGTGCTAATATGTCCACATCTGGACAATTTACAGCCGCCCAGTTGGTTCCTTCAATAACTGGTTCCACTAATGTTTCCCCGTGAACTACTATAACTTCTGCACCCAATTCTTTAGCTTTTTTAGCCAATTTAGGAATAATTTCAGCAGGAGCATGGGTAATTTCAGCGCCAGGAACAATGGTAATGCCCCAATTATCGTTTATATCTTGTACAGCATTAATTATGCGGCCCACACAATCCATATTGGTTGCATCTACATGGTCTGTAATGGCAATAGCTTTATGATCTAAAACACATGCTCTTCGAGCAATTTCAGATGGTAAAAGTTCTCCATCACTAAAAAGACTGTGAATATGTAAATCTATTCTTTGTGTAATTTTAATTCCCCTTAATTGTTTAATTAAATAATAAACATATGCTGAAATAATGATTATGTTAATTATAAATAATTTATAAATTAATTAATATATTAAATTTGTTTATTAACCTAACTATTATATTATTTAATAATCTATTTTTATAAAATAATAGTTTTACAAAATATCGGATAATATCTGTTCAATAATCTAATATAATTAATATCATATATTAATAGCCAAATACTGTTTGAAAATTTTAAAGTTTTAAAATTGTGATAAAATGGAAGTTTCAATATTTGTACCATCCCATATTACTGGCTTTTTTCAAATTATAAATCATAATAATCCTTTAAAAAAAGGTTCCCGTGGTGCAGGCGTGGTTATGGATAAAGGAGTCATAACTAGAATTAAAACTTCTAAAACAGATAATAAAATAGATATAAGTATAAATAGAAAATCTGAATCTTTCAATAATTCTATTACTCTGAAAACTGTTGAATTACTACAAAAAAAATTTTACATTCAAAGTGGGTTTAAAATAGAACATGAAATTCAGGTTCCCATAGGATGTGGATTTGGAACGTCTGCTGCGTGTGCATTAGGAACTGCATTAGGGTTAGCATATATCTTTAATTTACCAATGACTTTTAATGAGGCCTCAGGAGTAGCTCATCAGGCCGAAGTAGAATTAGGGACGGGGTTAGGTGATTTAATCTCGGAAACTTCTGGTGGAATCGTTATCAGATTAAAAGAAGGCCCCCCGGGATTTGGAAAGATTGATAAAATCATCAGCGAGCCTCTTTATGTGATATCAAAAACTTTAGGAGATATAGACACTTCTTCTATTATTCAGAATCCATCTCATCAGAGAATAATTAATCGCACTGGTGAGGGAATGCTTAAGAAATTATTATATGATCCAACACCTCAAAAATTCATGTCATTATCTAAAGAATTTGCTGAGAAGACTGCGCTGATGAATGAAAATGTAAAAGAGATGATTGATATTTTAAATGAAGAAACCATAGGGGCCTCCATGGCTATGCTTGGAAATACAGCTTTTGCCTTATCTAAAACTCCAGATACTAGTCTTGAAAATAGTATTGTAAGTAAAATAGATTTTCATGGAGTTCGGTTTTTAGAATAAAAAATTTGGTATGGATTATTAAAATTGGGATTCTTAAAAAATAAAATTATCTGAATCATATGATGCAAATATAATCTGTAGTTAAAATTAATAAAAATTATCTAACAATAATTTCATAAAAATATCAATTTACATCACTTATTTAATAATGGTTCAACAAATTATATATGATTCTACTTATCTAATAACAAATTATAGAAAGCGTGTTATTGCTATTTTATGGGCAATGAACAGATATGTGGATTCTATGATTAAAATCGTATATGATATTAAGGTTTACCGGGAGAATATCCAACAGATTGTCCAAAAAAACGATGTTGTTGTTGAATTAGGATGTCATATTGGTAATTCTACTCGTATACTTGCCGAATTGGCATCGGATGGTAAAATAATAGCAATTGATAATAGTCCAGAGGCTGGATCCAGCATGGAAAGGGTCATGGCGGATTACAATAATGTAGAATTCATTAATGCAGATGCTAGACTTCATGAAACATTGGAGGAAGTATTTCAAAAAATTAAAAAATGCGATTTACTGTCTGTTGATTTAGGTGGTGGCTATCACCCGGACACGACTTTCAAAGTATATTTCATTTGGGCTTCCACATTAAAGCCAGAAAAAACTATTATCCGTAATAGAGGTTTGTTGGATTTTGCACTTTCAGCAGAAACTCAAGAAGTTATCAAGTCACAAAAGGGTTGGTTGGAGTCCAGCGGCGATGCAGGGATTCCTCCCAGGCTAAAAGAATTTAAACACTGGTCACAAAAGATATATCAGGAGGGTGTTGATGATAGGAAAGAAAATAAGGATTGAAAGAATTATTGACCGAAAAACAGGAAAAAGTGTAATTGTTCCCATGGATCACGGTGCTTCCATAGGTCCTGTACCCGGGATTATTGACATGGCTAAAACCATTGATGATGTCTCAAAAGGTGGCGCAAATGCAGTTTTAATGCATAAAGGAATGGTCGGAAGGGGCCACAGAGGATATGGGAGCGATATTGGTTTAATAATACACCTATCTGCTAGTACTGGACTCAGCCCACACCCTAACCATAAGGTTTTAGTCACTTCAGTTGAAAAGGCTTTAAAAATCGGTGCAGATGCAGTTTCAGTGCATGTAAATGTGGGTTCTGAGCGAGAACCCGAAATGCTTATTAAATTAGGTACTATCTCTGAAATCTGTGATGATTGGGGAATGCCATTGATTGCTATGATGTACCCTCGAGGAAAGCATATTAAAGATGAACACGATGCTGAAGTTGTTAAAATAGCAGCCCGTGCTGGTGCAGAATTGGGTGCAGATATTATAAAAACTAATTATACCGGAGATCCAGATACCTTCAAAGAAGTTATTGATGGTTGTCCAGTTCCATTGGTAATTGCTGGTGGCCCGAAAGTTGAAACAGATAGACAACTTTTAGAAATGGTTAAAGACTCTGTTGATGTTGGTGGGGCGGGTGTTGCAATAGGAAGAAATGTATTCCAGGCTAAATCACCTCAAAAAACAACTAGGGCTATTTCTGAAATTGTTCATCATAAATTAGAAGTTGATGAGGCTTTAAAAATATTAAATGGAAACTAAATTTAGTGGATTGATATTAAGCCTAATTTAATATCTAATTCCATTAATTTTTAATATTTACAGGAGTCTAAAATTAATTAATTCCATTAAATCTATTTAATAATTGATCATATCTTAAATTATTTAGATATATTAAATATTAGGACGGTAAACTATGAAATTCGCTTGGATAATGCCTCCAGGAAGGACCTGGGATGAAAAAAAAGGTTACATAACCACAGCTTTAGAATCTGGCATAGATCATGTTCTAGAAATGGTGGAACTAGACAATATTCACAAACTGGGTAATATAACCGTTATTTCTGATCAGGAAGAAGCAGACATAATTTTAGTTGGAAAGAATGGAGAAGGAGATAGTACGTTACATCTTCCTAATGACCTAGTTGAATCTAAGGATATGGCTGCTGCTTCCAGCTTCAAAAGAAAAGGAAAGATTGTAGCGGCCTATGTAGAAATAGCCAGTAAAAAACACGAAGAATTGGCCCGAAATTTAGGTCGAGTAGTGGATTATCTAATTTTAGTGGGAAAAGACTGGACAATCATTCCTCTAGAAAATATCATTGCTGATCTCCAAAGCGAAGATGTTAAACTGATTGCTGCAGCTTCTGACTATAACGAAGCTAAACTGGCTTTAGAAACACTGGAACATGGTACTGATGGTATTTTGATTCAACCTCAAGATTTCTCTGAAATAAAGAAAATAGCAGAATTAATTGAAAAAATAGAATCCGAAAAGTACGATCTTCAAGCAGCCACCATAACTCGCATAGAACCGGTTGGTTCTGGTGATAGGGTATGTGTGGATACTTGCTCCATGATGAATGTGGGAGAAGGAATGCTGATTGGTTCTTATTCTAAGGGATTATTTTTAGTTCACAGCGAATCATTAGAAAGTGAATATGTTGCTTCTAGACCATTTAGAGTTAATGCAGGCCCCGTACAGGCCTATGTAATGACTCCAGGTAATAAAACCAAGTATTTATCTGAGTTGGAAACTGGGGACGAAGTTTTAGTTGTGGATGATGCTGGAAAAAGTAAAACTGCCATTGTTGGAAGAGTTAAAATTGAGAAAAGGCCCTTAATGTTGCTGGAAGCTGAATTTGAAGGTATTAAAGTCAAAACCCTCCTGCAAAATGCCGAAACAATTCGCTTGGTAAATGAAAATGGAGACGCTGTTTCAGTTTCTGATCTTGAAGAAGGGGACAAAGTTATGGTCTATTTAGATAAAGGGGCCCGACATTTTGGAATGTCCATTGAAGAAAGTATAATTGAAAAATAAACTTTAATTAATTTCTAGATCATTATTTTTCTATTAACTCTAATTTTTTATTTTACTTTTTATCAAAAATTATTTTATGTAGCTTCATTTATTTAGTTACTTAAATCTTTTAAATATTTATTTCATCAAAATCTTTTTTTGGTTATAATTTATTTTAAAATAGATTCTAAAATGGTCTACAATAAAAAATTTAATAAATAATTGTATTCAATAAATAATATTCATTAACAAATAATATTTCTAAAATATGATATTTTTATAACGCTCTGGGGGAGTTTCATTAGTTATAATGTAGAAATTATCAGTCCTAAACAGAAAGATGAGCTTTTAGCTGAACTGAATTTTAATTACACTTTTGAACGAAAAGCAAATATCCATGGAGCATGTATTAAGCTTCTAACGGATAATTCTGATTTTAAAGAAGAATGGGAAGATAATTTCAAGTTTATGAATGAGGATATTAGGCCGCATGCTAAAATTATTTCGGTGGATAATGGTGGAGATTTAAAGGTTAGATATGAACCCCAGGCTCATATTTGTATTATTGAAAACTGTGATTATTATGGTTGGATAAAAAGTATTGCCTTAGCTGCTGTTTCTGACTTTTTTGAAGAATATAATTCTGAAAATCGCATATATTCACTCCACGCTTCCGCTGTAGATTTTGGAGGGCATGCAATAGGTATTATGGGCCCACCGGGGACTGGAAAAACCACATTAACTTATGGGATGCTAACTGAACGACATTTTAATTATATATCTGATGACTGGTTTTTTACACGTATTTTTAAAAATGACACGGTTATTTACTCATCAGAAAAGAATTCTTATATTCGGGATGATATTGCTGATGTTTGGCCAGAGTTTTCAGATACTATAAATCGTGTTAAACTTGATAATCGCCAAAGGGGCCTGGCAGATGTAAAAAATCTTTTTCAGGGAAGAGTTCGTGAATCTTCAACATTACATTCCATGATACTACTGGAGAGAGATTTAAACAAAAGCCCTTTTAGAAAATTAAATGTTTCTGATGCGCTAGATTACATGAAAAGCACTGACTTTTGTAATCCTCACTAATTAATTAGGAATGAAAGAAAATTTAATCTTCGAATGAATTTATTCAAGGATATCTTTTCAAAAATGGATGTCTACATGTTAAATACAATTGAATCCCCTCAAGAGAGTTTAAATAGGATAATGAGTTCAATTTCAGAGGTTTAATCTGCAATAATCTTGTTATATTGAATAAACACTAATTTAGATATTTTAATGCCAAAAGGTGGTAATAATGGTTATTTCTCAAGATGTACGAGCTTTTTTAGCTGTTGATATAGATGAAAGTTTAATTGATAGAATTGTGGAAATTCAAGAGATTTTTAAACATATAAATGCCCCAGTTAAATTTGTAGAACCTGAAAATCTTCATTTCACCCTAAAGTTTTTTGGAGATGTAAATGAAGAAAAAATAGAAGAAGTTAAGGATATAATTGTCAAAAGGGTAGAAAATTTTTCACCTTTTGAGATTTTGATTAATGGAGTTGGTGTTTTTCCTAGTTTAAGATATATACGAGTTTTATGGTTAGGTGCAGAAAATTTTGATTCATTTTCAAAATTGCAAATGGATCTAGATCAAGAATTTGTTAAAATAGGCTTTGAAAAGGAAAGAAACTATGTTCCCCATCTTACTATTGGTAGATTAAAAGGTTCTGGAAATAAAGATGCTTTAGTTAAAAAAATCGAGGAACTAAATGATATTGGTGTGGGAAAAACCACAATAGATAAATTTATTCTTAAAAAGAGTGAACTTACTCCTGATGGGCCAATTTATACAGATTTAAAGGTATTTAATCTTTAAATGTTTTTCAAACTTCAAAATCTTTTTTTCGTTATTATTAGATTTAATTTTACTTAATAAATTCTATTTAATATTTTAACAAGAATCTAAGAATTATTTATTAGGATTAATCATCTAATAAATTATAATTAAAAATAATATGTGGATAGGAATAGGTTATATATTAAATTAATAATTTATTAAAAACCAATTTTACTTAATTGATATATAAACGTTAATATAATTAGGAGAATATGAATGGATTTTGATGCTCTTTTAAATGAAATAAAACCCAATAAAATTGAAAAACAAAAAGTAGAATCACTAGCTGACTCTATGATTAATTTTATTAATAATTTGGCCCAGGAAAAGGGGATTCATACTGAAGCAATTTTAGTTGGTTCAGTTGCTAAAAATACATGGCTTTCTGGTAATGCAGACATTGATATTTTCCTACATTTTCCTCTGGAAACTCCACTGGCTGATTTAAAAGAGCAAGGACTATATTTGGGTCATGAATGTATAAAAAAAATGTTTGGTGAATCAGAAGAGCGTTATGCTTCTCATCCTTATGTCACGGGATATATTAATGGATACAGTGTAGATTTTGTTCCATGTTACCTCATTGAGGATGCAGAACAACTAAAATCAGCTGTGGACCGTACTATTTTACATACTCATTACATTAAAGAGAATTTAAAAGAAAACCAGATTGGTGATGTTTTAATCCTTAAAAAATTCATGGAAGGTATTGAAACATATGGTTCGGAATTCAAGGTAGGTGGGTTTGCAGGATATCTATGTGAATTGTTGATCTTGGAGTATGGGACTTTTAATAAGGTTTTAAGAGCAGCTGCATCCCAATGGAAAAAAGGACTCATAATTGACCTTGAAAATTTTGGTACTGGTGGTATTTTCACAGATTCTTTAATTGTTGTGGATCCTACAGATAAAAAACGAAATGTGGCGGCGGCATTAACTACTCAGAAAATGGCTGAATTCATGGTGGCCGCACGGAATTTTTTAAAATGCTCCACTAAAGATACTACTCATAATACTACTAATAATCTGGAATACTTCCGGTCTGTTACTTACTGTAATGATTTAGACTCAATAAAAGAAGAATTTGCAGATAATGGAACAAAAACATTCTTAATCCATTTCAATCCCCCGGAAATACCTTCGGATGCAATTTATCCTCAATTAAAAAAGACTGAAATGTCATTAAGCTCAAAACTTGAATTAGAAGGATTCAAGGTATTTAAAAGTTCCTACTGGACCAATGAATCTAATATCGCACTTATAATACTGGAATTTGGAGTATGGGAACTTCCAAATTATAAAATTCACGAAGGGCCACTGGTATGGGATGAACTCCATCAAGAACGATTTTTAGATAAATACTCTTATGGGGCCTGGGTGGAAAATGATCGTTGGAAGGTTCAGGTTCCCCAAAAAAATAATAACGCAGAAAAAATGATAGAATTTTTCTTAAAACCAGAAAATATTCATCATCTAAAGATAGGTAAACACCTTAAAGATGAAATTTTAAAAAACAATGTGATTATGGATATTAATGAATTTTTATCATCTGAAAATATTCCTAAGGAATTATTAGAGTTTCTAGATGATTTTCTGAACCCTGGAAAAAATTTGTGGAGATAATAATTATTTTATTTTAGATATTTAAGTGACTAATTACTAATTATTTTTTAATTATTATTTTTTTAATTAGTTAGGGGGTTCTTTTTTAATTATATTTGATCAGTATCCTTTTCTTTCACTAACAAATTTAGGGACGGCTTTTTTTAATGGATCAAATGTTTCTATATTCTTTACTTCCATACAGCGCATACTTACCTTAGAATGGAGGGAAGTGGGCATTCTCAAAATTCTTTTAAGATCTATACTCACTTTAGCATCAACCAGACCCATATTAAGTTTTGATATTCCTTCAACCAGATTTCTATATCTTATTGGTCCGATTTTATTTTTGAATAGGCCCCATTCATCCTTTTGAACCATTTCACGATACTTTAAAACATCTTTCATTAACTTAGGGTTAACTTCTTCCATTTTCTCAGTTCCATTCAAGTGTAGAATGGCATATTTAATCCTTTTAGTGAAAACAGCAGGATATCCTAGGGGTATGGAGAAATGTTCCAATTCATAAGGCTTTTGTCCAGATTCATCTTCCATAAAATACTTATTTTTAGGAGGCTCAGCACCAACTACATATTTAAGAACCTGAGAACGCCCTTCACTATCTAATCCCATGGCGGTTTCATCCAGTATTCTGATGTGGTAGCCCCTTCCAGAATAAATTACATGTATGTTTTTTAGCCCCAAATCTTGCTTTAATGTATCTATAAGTCCAGCAACTATCTGTCTAGCTTCATCCAGACAAATTTCACAAACGCTATCACAGCCACAAGATCTAACTGGAACATCTTTCGCATCAACGTCAAAAACCAGCTCAGATTTCAACCATTCTCCTCTTTTGCGAGGCTTATTATAAAAAGCCACAGAACAATATGCTGCAAAAGGAGATCGATACCTCATGAACCTTTTTAACATATCTGGTGTTTTAAAAACCCTATATCTATCATTAGGACCCCTTCCTAAATGATCAAAACCAAATTCTCTTTTACTCAGGTCTTTTCTTATAAAATCCGGTAGATCATTAACATTCCATTCGTCCCGGTAATATCGGCGTCTCTCTTCTAATGTTGATGGTTCAAATATATGCGTCACCTTATAATTATCTTGATAATTCGTTAAAATATGGATTAATGATATATGGGATTTAAATTATCTTCATATTAGTATTAAGTATCTCATTTTCAATATCTAATTTATATCAATATTCGAAGATTTTAAAATTTTCATTTCAATTATAATTATTTTCAATCATAATTTTAAAAATTATTCAATCAATCTTTATCTGAATCAGATTCTGAGGATTTAGAAGGAGTTTTATCTCCGGAATTTCGGAGTTCCCATCTTTTTCTATTGTAATAAGAGAGAGGATTTCCGATTTTTTTACAAGTGGCATCAGGTTTACATAATGAAGATAAATGAATTTTGATTTTATCGCAACTCATAGGAGTGTACCACTTACTTTCGCCTTCATGCTTTAATTCAGGGTCTTTATTAACTCCAAAACCAAGTTTGGCGATAACATTCAATTTTTCTTGAGGATCGTCATCAAATAATGGCGGGTTACAGTTATCTGCGGCCTCAAATATTAATGGGATTATTTCATTTATAGTAATTTGGAGATCTGGATCAATATCTGAAATCTTACTTGTTCCTTCATTTCTAAAAACAGAAGGGTATAATCTAGCATAAGATAAAAAAGATGTTAATAATAATACGATAGCATCGTTCCGGTTTCCAGACCCTACGCCTTCGATAGTTTTTTGTATACATGGGGGAAAAGCATCAGGTTGTAATTGAGTGGCCTTAATGTCTCCTCCAAAGCCACCAGAACCTCCAGACCCAGGAAAATACGATAATTCTTTGATTTTTTCAGATATTTGTTCCCCAATTTCGAGTAATGTGGGATGTGCTTCAATTTTAGGGGCCATTTCATGAACTTTCTGGAGATAATTTTCTGTTTTTTGCATTATCATGCGGCTTATAATCATTTCTTTGATTTTCTCACCAATTAATAAGTCATACATCTTCTCTGGTACTCTACCTTCAATTTTATCCTCAAATCTAATTAAAAAATCTTCTTTTTCTAATACAACGTCCCCTTGATCCAGGATCATGTCAGTCAAATTAATTTTTTTGGATCCTAAAAGTTGACTCATAGAAGTCCATTTAATGTTATCTTGAGTTATCATCTGATTTAGAAGATTGTTTACCACTTCTTTTCGCTCTATTGGGGCCAGTTTTTCAAGGCGATCTTCTACCAGTTTTCCCTGCGATTCAACTAATAATCTACCTTCTCTCGATTTGGGATTGAATTTAATGCCTATGGCCTGTGCCATTGTATAAATTGATATAACATCAAATTTTGCTATTTTTGGATTAATTAAGAATGCATAATCGTTATGGTTGTACTTTTTATCATTTTTTCTACGTAGATACCATTCTACTCTCTTTAATGCTAAATCAGCGTAGTTTTTAGGAATATATGAATCATCAGAAATGTTCTGTGATTTACTATCCCTTACTAATTGTAAAAGTTCGGGATTAACCTCAAATATTCCTTCAATAGAACCCTTTTCTCTAACTATATCTTCACCTTCGCTGGAGAAAGGATTTAGATATGATATTAAAACCATAATTTCTATTAGTTGAACTATAGATAAAAAATTACCCATATAAATTAATAAAATATGGATAAAATATTTAAATTTAATAATTCTTTTCATGGATTAAAACTCATATTTTTGTTTTATGATTCTTTTTTATACAAAAAACAAATATTTATCATGTATTATTTGCATTAGGTTCTTTTAATTATTTCATTCGATGATTTATAAGTTTATGAAGTATTTTAATACTTAAGACTTGAAATTGCTTCTTTTTTAATCAACTGCATCAGATTTATATAGTAAAATAACTTAAAATAGGATAAATATTTCTAAAATAATTCTGGTATCTTATTAAGAATAATATTTATAAATTTGAATAGTATAACCTCATTTTTATTTGGCCTTTAAAGTCAATTTATTGGTTATATTTATCTTATATTTGATTTAAGACATTTATTTGCGATATGTTTATTGGGATATTTAATATCCTTTTAATTAAATTTTACATTAATGACCGAGAAAGATGATAGAAATATAATTGATTATAAAATTAATAAAATACTAATTATCAAGCTTATTGGGCTTTAGGAGGAATAATATGGGTAAAATATTTATAACCAGTGCACTTCCCTATGCTAATGGACCTACTCATTTAGGCCATTTAAGGTCGACTTATATTCCTGCAGATATTTATGCACGTTTTAACAGAATGAAGGGACATGATGTGCTTTTTGTTTGTGCTACTGATGAACATGGTACTCCCATCGCGGTAAAAGCTGAAAAAGAAGGTAAAAAACCTTTAGAAATAGCCACCAGATACCATGAAATGATCAAGGAAGATTTATTATCTTGTAATATTTCTTTAGATAATTTTTCAAGGACTACTGATCCACTTCACTACGAACTTTCCCAAAACTTCTTTTTAAACCTTTATAATAAAGGTTTTATTTACGAAAAAGAAATTAAACAACCTTATTGTGGGGAATGTGCTAGGTTTTTACCTGATAGGTATGTAGAAGGAATTTGTCCAGATTGTGGGAGTGAAGGGGCCCGTGGAGATCACTGTGAAGCATGTGGTCGGCACCTGGAGCCTACTCAACTTCTGGAACCGCAGTGCTTAATATGCAGCAGTAAACCTGAAATTAGGGAGTCAAAACATTACTTTTTTAAATTAAGTCATTTTCAGGATGATGTTCAGAATTGGATAACCAATAATAATGATTTACCTCCAAATGTAAAAAATTATGCTCTCCAATGGGTAAAAGAAGGATTGAAAGATTGGATTCTCACTCGAGACATGGAATGGGGAGTTCCAGTTCCTTTAGAAGGTGCTGAGGGTAAAATTATTTACGTATGGGGTGAAGCATTCTTAGGTTATCTCTCATCCGCAAAACAATGGTCTAAAAAGATAAATAAAGATTGGATTGAATACTGGGATGAAAATGCGGTTCATTTCATTGGAAAAGACATAATTTACCATCATTCCATATTCTGGCCAGCACTTTTAATGGCCCGTGAATGTACTTTACCAAAAAACATTATTGCTGGCGAATATTTATCACTGGAAGGCCAAAAAATGTCTACCAGTAAAAATTGGGTTATATGGACCTCTGATTTCTTGAAAGACTTTGATGCTGATATTTTAAGGTATTATTTAACTATTAATGCTCCCTTAAACAAGGACACTGACTTTTCATGGGATGATTTCCAGAGGAGAATAAATGACGAACTGGCCGATGTTTTAGGTAATTTCCTGCACCGTACATTTTCGTTTACTAAACGATTTTTCCAGAATGTTATCCCTGAAACAGAATCGTTCGTGGAAGAAGATTTGGAATTTGAAGAATTAATTAAAAATGCTCCGGGGAAAATTGGAGGTTTAATATCTCAATTTAAGTTTAGAGAAGGTTTAGTCGGGATTATTAAAATGGCAAAGGCCGGAAATAAATACTTTAATGACCAGGAACCTTGGAAAACAGTAAAATCCAATCCTGAAAAGGCAGCGAATTGTATCTATCTTTGTAATCAAATGTCGAAAACATTAGGAATTCTTCTAAGGCCTTATATGCCTACTAAATCTTCAGAAATTCTGCAAATATTAAATATTGATGAAGAAATTGTTAATATTGAAAAATGGGATGATGCCGGGATATTTTTAGATTCTGGACATGAAATTAATAAAGCTAAACCTCTTTTTGCTAAGATAGATGATGATTTCATTGAAAAACAAAAGGAAGATCTTTATAAAAATTTAGGCACTGATAATAAAGACGTTGAAAGTTCAGAAAAAGTTAAATCTAATACTAACTCTGATAATTCAAATAAAACAGTGGAGACAGATAAAATGGGACAAATAATCAACATCGACGATTTTGCTAAATTAGACTTAAGAATTGGTCAAGTAACCAGTGCAGAAGCAGTGGAAGGTTCAAAAAATTTATTAAAACTTAAAGTTGATATTAAAGATAAAGAATTACAAGTGGTTGCTGGTGTGGCCAAAAAATATTCACCTGAAGAAATTTTAAACCATAAAGTTGTAATATTAGTCAATTTAGAACCAGCAAAACTCTTTGGAATTAAGTCTGAAGGAATGATACTGGCTACTGGTGACAGTTCCAGCCTTTTAACTTCTCAAAATGCAGCCGTTGGTGAAAGAATAAAATGAACGAAACCGTGCTTATTGGTAAGTCCGAGAAATTTTTAGACCGCATTGCGTGGGAAAAAATTGATCTGAGTGAAATTTCAACTTTAGAGAAATTTCTGAAAACTTACCAGTACCTGAAAGAAAACCTGGATGAATTACAGGATTTAAAGGAAAACATGGAATCTCGAGGTTATAAGGCCCCTTATAGGTCCTTGGCTCGTTATGGATCCAGTGCTCCAGGTGAAGTTGTGGTAGAAGAACTTTATGAAGTTAATCGCCACAATCAATATTTCAGGATGAAAGCGGCTGCAAAAAAGAATGTTTTAGATCGTGCAAAATCATCTATATCTTCTCATAAAATTGCTTTAGGACATTTAGAAGATTATGCGTCTTTAAAATGTATATCTTGTGGGAAAAGTTTCAGAGTTCATGAATTTAGTGATTTAAATCAAGAGGATAATATTATTAAATGTACCTGTAACTCACCAGATTTTGAATTGGAAGTTAATGAACACCATAGTTCCAGAATAGGTATAATTTCGGAGCTTCCCCTTTCTGGAAATTACATGGTTTTAATGTCACAGTTAACTCCTTTGGGAAGAGAATCGTTTAAAATAATAATGAAATTTTTAAAACAAGAAAGAAAAGGTGTTGTAAAAACTGTTTCTCTTGTTATAAAGGTTATGGAGTCTGGAAGATGGATTAGGAAGCGTGTTACTCAGGACGCTGATGATAATTTGAATTACGAATCTGAGTTGCGAAAAAAATACGGTCCAAATGTTCGTATTGAATTTTTACAATTTCAGCGCAAGAAACCCACAATTATTAATGATAAACATACTCGTACCGCATTATCTTTGGCATATGCTCGTTTTTCAGAAAAATTTTTAAAAAAATTTGCTGATGAAATTTTAAATGAGCACTTAAATCTAGAAATGGTCGAACTGTATGATGATCTATTTTTAAAGGCAGAATCATTTAATCCGGTTCTTTGGGAGGCAGATGATACTGTTTCTGAAGCCCGTAAAATGGAATTTAATAGGCTTCTTATAGATCATGGAATGATGAATGAAAATGAGGAAATTAATTCTGATTTAAAAAAAGACCTCAAGTTAAGGACAGAAATTCAGAAAAACATTTTTACATTAATTCCCATTACTTTAATTTCATGGGATATACTAAAATATTACTTAATAACTTCGTATGACCGTAGAACAACTTACTCTGGCCCTTTCCCTTATTTAAGATATAATCTTGATCGTAATCAAATCAAGGTTTTTCAAGATTTTGATTTAGATGTTATTGAAATCTTAAAAAATTTCATGAAAGAGAAAATTGATTATATTCCATCAATGCAAAAAACAATACTGAAGAAATTTGAAATAGAACAAAAAATGAAAGGCTTGAATATGAAAACCAATCCTTCAGCTTTTGGCGCAGCTATTGTCAATTTAAAATCCGAATTAGATATTAAAACATGTGCTGATGTATTTTCGGTAAATATAAAAGATATTGAAATGGAAAAAGAAAATATAAACACTATGGGTAAACCCAAAACTAAAAAAGCCAAAAAATTCATGGAAATGATCAAAAAATGAGTTCCTAGTTAAAATCCATGTTTTAAACCAAATAGCCTATTAAATTCAATGTTTTACATTATTTATTCAAATTTCGTAATTAATTATCTAGTTAATATTTATTAATTTAATTTAAACTCATTACTTATAATTTTAAATTTAATATTATTACTTATCATGTGATTTCATGTCATTGGAGAAAGTTCATATAAATCAACCATTAACTTCAAGAAAGATAATGGAAGTACTGGAAAAGTATCCTGATTTAAAAAAAATAACTTGCCCGATTAGTTTATACAAAAGAACATCTCCTAAATATTTAGATGCTCTTAAAGAGCTGGGTATTGAGGTAGAACCCTTATCTTCTAGGGGTAGGCCAAATAAATATGATGAAAAAAAAGTTTTTGAAATTAAAAGTCTCCTAAAAGATGGTAAGACTCCTAAAGAAATTTCTAAGCAGATGAAAATTCCTTTGAAATCTGTTTATTACTTAAATAAAGATTTACATCTAAAAAAGGGTCGAAAATCTAAGTATGCTAAAGGGATACATATTAAAGTCCGTGAAATGGCTAAAAATGGAGTTCCACGTAAACAAATTTCAGAAAGGCTCCATATACCACTTAGAACAGTTTATTATATTTTAAAAAAATAATTTTACTAAATGAATGGTGATAGAATGGTATTCCATGCTTCAATTGAATATTCATTAATATTAATTATTTCCGGAGTTTGCGGATTATTAGCATTTGCTTCTACTTATTTAGTAATGCCTAGGCTTATTAGTAAATTAGAGAATGCTAATGTTGTAGGTAAAGATATACACAAGATTTCAAAACCTATTGTTGCTGAAATGGGTGGAATAGGAATACTTTTTGGATTTACAATTGGAATGTTTTTTGGTATTTACTCATATCCTGATCTTCATTATGAATTAATCATTACTCTGTTAGTTATTCTTCTGGTGGGAATAGTTGGTATGGTGGATGATTTGGTAATGTTATCTTCCCGAGAAAAACTTCTTTTGCTTTTTTTAGCAGGATTACCTTTGATTTGGGTGGCACCTCCCGAGGTTGGAATTCTATATCTTATTATGATGCCCATATCTGTTTCCATAGCATCTAATTTAACTAATATGTTGGCTGGATTAAATGGAGTTGAATCTGGATTAGGTGTCATTGCCATGACTTCACTCACGGCTTCTTGTATTATAATGGGAAAATACGATGTTTCCATAATAACTATAGCTATGTTAGGTGCGTTACTAGCATTTTTACTATATAACAAACATCCATCACGTGTTTTCCCAGGTGATGTGGGAACTTTAATAATCGGTGCGTCGATTGCTTCGGTAGCTTTTATTGGTAGGGTTAAAATAATTGCACTTATAGTTTTATTGCCTAATATTATAGATGGTATTTTAAAATTTTACAGTGCCGGGGTGGTCGAAAGACAGAAACATGCACCTACTAAAGTAGGAAAAGATGGAAAGCTATTGGCACCTCCACAAGGATTTAAGTCTTTAATTCGCTGGATATTAAGAAGACCAATGGAAGAAAAAACAGTTGTTATAATTGTATGGTCAATAGGAATATTATTTGGAGCTATAGGCATATTACTTGCATTCATACTTCCTCTAGATCCATTTTAATAATTTAATTCAGCATCCAATTAAACTATTATTTATTATCTTATTTTTTATATTATTAGTTTTTATTATTTTTATTATAAAATTAACAAAATTATAACTTAATTAAGTTAAGAAAAACCAAAAAACTAAACATTTAATTGATAAGCAAGAATATAACTATCCAAAAAATTTCAAATCCAGAGAACAAATCATTTCTGGAAAAAAGATTTAATAACAATTATTAGAAAAAATGGGATGTTAATCAAAAAATAAGGATCTACTAAATAAGGATCTACTCATTGTATAGTGTATTTAAAATATCAATTGCAGCGGATTCCGCCTTTTTATTATCTAATTGTTGGAATTTTTCAACGGCTTTTCTAAAATTTTCAGAAACTCCCTCAATATTGCCTTGAATAAAATTAACGGTTCCTAAAATAATCATAGCACCAGCTAATCCACTTTCATCACCTAAACGTTTGAATATTGATTTAGAATTCTCTAAACATTTTTCTGCTTCATCATATTTCTTTTGTTTTAGATTTTCATTTCCCATTATTAAAAGTAGAGCTGCTTCTCCACTTGTATCACCAATTTCTTTGGATATTCTGAATGCTTGGCTAAGATGAATAAGTGCATCTTTTTCATTGGAGTAAGTTTCATAAATAGAAGCAGATTCCACAAGTTGAACTATATCGTCCAGTTTAGGGCTCATGTTTGATAAATCTGTTTCATGATCGTCTTCTTCAGAAAGTGAACTAGACTTACTTTTCATTTTTTCCAGTTCAGATAATTCAATAGCTTCTTTAATTTTTTCTACTTCTTTTATCTTTTCTTGGAGTTCTTCAACTAATGGAGAGTTGTTTGAGGCATAAATTCGTAGAGATTCATTATAATATTCCAGAGATTTGATTATTTTTCGGGTATTTAAGTAGACATCTCCAATAGAATCCAAAACAAAAGCTTCTAATTCGTCATCTTTTAGATTTATGGACATTCGCAATGCTTTTTCAAAATATTTCAAGGAATTTTCGTATTCTTCTGATTCTAAATAAATGACGCCTACATTAATCAGCACATTAAATTCATCATTTTGTAGCTCATCTAGGCGTTGAAGATAATACTCTAGACTACTTTCTTCTTCCTCTTTCTCGCCCTGGTTCTTGAGAACATCGAATACGCCTAAAACTTGAAGAATCATCTATTTTTCTCCATATGATTTATTTTACAGTAAATTATTATTTTTCCAAAAATTTTCAGAAAATATTAACGGCCGGTAATAAGTTAATTGATATAAATATACTGATTTTTTTAAAAATTAATATTAATTTACATTCAATATTCAGGACATATCGAAATTTATGAATTAAAAAATACTTATGCCTTGATCGTTTATCTCATACTTTGCTTCACTTGACTGATCTTCGGAGCTAATAAATATGTTTTTACCATCCATTCCTACCGTAAAATCTACTAAATCACCTAAAACCTCTTCAGTTTGATGATCAACAGTTCCTTGTGTGTGGGTGATTAATGCAACACCATTAGCTTCTTTTATTCGTTCGATGTATGATTTCAAAACCCTTAAAACTAAATGTTCTGGATTGAAAGCAAACTGAGTTGTTAAAGAATCTAAAATGGATCTAAATTTCGGTGATTTTTGAAATAAAAACCTAGTTCCAATCCCTACTTTAACCATCATATCGGTTGGATTCTGAAGTGAAGAAATTTTATAAGTTGCTGATTCTTCCAGTTTTGCCCCAGACAACTTGGAAATAAGATCTATAATATATAAATTTTGATTTTGAATGTGTGATTGAAGAAACCAGTTAAAATCCATAGTTCTTTGTTGTAGCTGTTTAATTCCATAGTCAGCTGTTATGTAGAGGCATGGCTCGCTTTCCTCTAGTCCGTTGTACATGAATTGGTAGCAGAAAATGGATTTTCCTACTTTAGGGGGTCCATATATGAGGGCTACTGAATCTTCGCTGATTTCTAATCCTTCTTCACCAATTAAAGCGTCGAAACCTGGAATGCCAGATTGATAGTATTTTGTCATTATAACCACGTGTTAAATCTAAACAAATCAACTATTTTAATAGTAGTTATGTTCATAATCAATTTTTACTATGATTGTTTTTTGGAGGCATACTCTACAATGAATGTTGTGTTTATTGGATATTATTTTTATTTATCAGAGGTTCCAATAGAAATACCATTTTCATTCACAGTATAACTAGATTTTTTCTTTCCAACACCAACCATGGCTTCAATTGTTATTTCATCTCCATTAAGATGAATTATGTTATCTACTATAGATTTTAACATTGCTTCGACTTTAGAATCTGCTGATCCTTCAGTATAAGTCACAATTGCAGTCCCTCCTGATTCTTTAATGCGCATTATATATGCGGTTAGGACTCTCACAATTAACATTTCGTCATTGAAAGCCATTAATGTAGTGAGTGAATCGAGGATTGATCTAAAACGTGCTGATTTTTTTGATATAAATCTGGTTCCAACTCCTAATTTAACCATAATGTCTGTGGGATTGTGTACTGAAGATGAAGCATAAGTTGGAGTGTCTATTACTTTGTTACCAGAAACGCTTGATATGGCATCAATTAGATACAAAGTTTCTTCATTGAAATATGTGCTTAATTCCCATCCAAAATCTAAAGTATTTTGTTGTAGTTGTTTTATACCATAGTCTGTGGTGATGTAGAGGCATGGTTCGCTTTCTTTTAGTCCGTTGTACATGAATTGGTAGCAAAATATGGATTTTCCTACTTTAGGAGGCCCATATACTAATGTGACTGTATTTTCTGGAATACCTCCAGTACCATTACTGGAAACCATATCGTCAAAACTTGAAATTCCTGATGGAATACGGGGTATCATTTAATCACCTATTTACTGAATATTTAATGAATTTAAAATAATTATGAATAATTTGAGATTAATCTCCATAAAGAATTTTTAGAAGTGCATCCAATGCGTCTTCTATTCCTTTCTTCTCAGAGATTACTGTGGGTATTATAGGTATACTTTTATCTAATTTCATTTTTTCTCTAATTTCATCTGGTGAAAGTGCACCATCTAAATCCTGTTTATTAGCTACAATTATTTTGGGGATTGATTCTGAGCGAGTCTTCCTAATCATTTCTTTGGCTCGTGCAAAGGTTTGCTCTGCAGTTGAATCAACTAATATAAATGCACCAACGGCTTCTTTAGATAAAACACCTAATATCAAGTCAAATCTCTCTTGACCAGGTGTTCCAAATACATCTGCCAAAAATCCTTTATAATCCACGTGTCCAATATCCATAGCAATTGTGGTCGGAAATGCAGACATGGCTTGCCTATCAACAGAAACAGATTTTTTAGATATGGCCTTGACAAAACTGGATTTTCCGGAGTTATAGGGTCCCGTAACAAGTATTTTAGGAACATAAACCTTTACCCCACCTGGCTGAACTATAAAGAAAAGAACCATAGTATCTGCAGGGCTTGACCATGAGGAATGAGCAACCATAAATCCTTGTCCGATAATTACTCTTTCTTCTATTGTTTTTAAGTCTACAACACAATCCATAGAATCTTTAATTGCATTGATCACATCTTTATCATAGTCCCATTCGGTAAAAACATAAACAAGTGTTGTTTTTGTTTCTTTAGCTTTCTCATTCCATTTTTTGATTAAATCTAACGTGTTTCCATTACTTAAATAATCTATAAGTACAGAAAGATTATTTATAACTCCTATGCCTCCGGCAACATCTTCTATAGCAGCTAAAATAACATTCTCTACTTCAGAATAATCATTAATAGAATATTTACTATCACTTTGTGAACCTAAAAAACTGGAACTACCATCTACAAAAAAAACTTTTTCTTCTTCTAAAAAAGATTCTAAGTCCCAACCATAGGAATTGAATTCATATTGTATTGTTTCAGGTTCTGAAACATTTGTAAAAATAAATGCAGGATCTCCTTCTTCTACCCGACCATTAAGCATTTGATAACCGAATGCTTCACAGTCTACTCCAGGATATGCACAAAACATGATAGATGCATCATCTAAAATTCCACCACCCAGCAAGTCGTCAAGCTTGGGGATGTAGGTTTTTTTCATGTTTACATCTCCTTAAGGATTTCATCGACTTGACTTGCCCGACTTTCCATCTCAAAAAGAATTAATCCTAATTGGGCGTCTGGTTCAGTCAAAGCATTGAATATAGCTTTATCTCCTGCTGGTTTTAAAATAATAATTCCTTTTTCAGTTCTAACAGAAATTTCATTTACAGATCCAGTATTCATTTGACCGGAAGCTGCTTCTGCCGCACCCATAATTGTAGAACATAGTGCGGAAAAAATACGAGCATCTACATCTGGAGGAGCTCTGGAATTAATTAGCAACCCTTCTTTAGATACAATACCACATGCTTTAATCTGTCCCACTTGCATGAAAGCTGAAAGTACATCATCCAGTTTTTCCTTTTTTGTTTTACTCATGCATTCACCCAGTATTTGTATTCCTATTATTATCTTTATGTTTATAATTATATAAAATGAGTAGTTATTTTATGCATTGGAAAATAAATTCTATAAATTAATTTTTATTTTGTATTATTAATAATTATATTAACCTGAGGAATATAAATATTTATCAACAAATTTTTATTTAAAATAATTGAATAATTTAAATCCATTTAATATCAGCCGTGGTGAAAACATATTTTGGGGAAAAAGCAGGGTTATAAATACTATTTGTTAAATTTTCAGTTTTAAAACATATGCTTATGCTTTTTCGGATATTATAATTTATTCTATCTCCTAAGGAATTCTTTTCATTACTATTAAGTGGTTTTGTGCAAGAGACGAAAACCTTTAATTGAATTTTTGTTTTTTTATAATTAATATTATATCCTTGATTTTTGGTTTCAATTTTTACAATTTTTATTGATGAAGGTGAAATTAATGTTGGTTTTTCAGTTTCATAGGTTTTAAATGCTTCTTTAGGATAAATGGCAAAATTATTCATATTTATACCTTCTGAAGCTCCGGATCTAGCTGCACCTAATGCATTACCAAGTTCTTGTTCGGTGTTTATAAAATTAACAATCATTAAGGTTATTATAAATGCCATCCCTACAATCAGCATATATTCTATAGATATATTTCCCTGATTGTCTATAAATTTTGACATGTATATCTCCTCGTTTGTTTTCAAAAAAATTTGTTAATATTCTTCTTTTTAATTTAATGTCTTACTTTTCACATTCTTTTATGATAATGGTCTTTAAATGAAGATTTGAAACATCATTTTGAATTAAATATGATTTTCCAGGATAAAGCTTAACTTGGCTACTACTTTTTGTAATTTCATTTATAATAACTGTAGGATATATCTCTGATTTCCCTTTCAAGCCTTCTATTTCAATATAAACTCCTGAAGAATTTATGGATATGGTATAATCACTTGAATTCCCTATCTTTTCAGGCATTTTAATTTTAAATTCATTTCCTGTGCCTGTTTGAACATTATTTATGGCACTGGCTATTTTTTCAGTTAGTATTCTAGCTTCTGATAGTTTTTCACTTGCATTGGCATGATCTATTCTGTCAGAAACTATGGATATTAGGCCAATTGATATAATTATGGCTATAAAAAATGATAAAATAAAATCTCCTGCTAAAGCTCCCTTTTGATCCATAAAAATATTATATTATTTAATATATATAAAGTATTACTTTTTTAGGTTAATTATAATTAATTGAACTTAGATAAATATTTTTATTGTTAGATTAATCTGTTGTCATATTTGAAATCAATTCATACAAATTTTATCAAATAACATTGATATTGTCTCTGATTAATTAATGACCAAGAGGATTATATGTACCAAATAAGAATTTATTCCTGAGTTTTATATAAATTCAATGAATTTATTGAGTTTATAGATGATTTAGGGGGCTTAGTTCTTAAAAGAGACAAATTTCATATAAGTAGGGGCGAATATTTTTTATCAGAGGAAGTACATGCACTTACAGTTATTCCCACTCAAGAAAGTCCAAATGCTGAAATAAAGGCTAAAAATTTGAAAGGGAGTTTAAATCTTTTGGATGTTGAAAAAAAGAACAAAATAAAGATTTTATCTTGTTTAACATTGTTTAACTTATTAAGTAAGAATGTAAATGGCCTTAATAAAGAACAGATTATTAATGAGATTCAATGTCCTTGTATTTCTGAAATTTGCAGTGAAAATGAAGAAGAATGTCTTTTAAATTACTTGGATGAAGTACTGGATGGCATGTTGCAAATGGAAATGATTGAAGAACATGTAATTGAGCAGTTAATTGTTTTATAACATTTTTAACCATGAAAAAGATTGAGGGCATATATTTAATTAGCGAATTATAAAAATTGTGAAATTATAAATCATATCAAATAAATTTATTAAATCCATTTAAATAAAATCAGTAATTTTTAAGTTTATTAATTAATAAATAGCAATAACCTAATAAATAGACCAAAGGAACTAATTAATGATTAATGGAAGTACTCTAGTCAATATAGGATTTTTTGTAGTAGTAGCTGGAATTCTGCTAATCTTTTTGGGCAGTATGATTCAATCAACTTCTTCAGAAAATACTAAAGAAAGTTCTAATAGTGAAATTAAAACTGGTGGGGTCATTTTAATAGGCCCCATACCAATTATTTTTGGCAATGATAAAAATATGCTAGTTACTAGTGTTATTTTAGGTGTTATTTTAATGCTGGTTGCTTATTTTCTATTTTACAGATATTAAACGAAATATTTAAAAAAAATTTAAAAACATGAATATTCTTATTAAATAATTTTTAAGTGTGTTTTAATAATAATTGATAATTATTTAATCAATATTTAAACCAATAAACAAAGAATAATAATTGATCAAGGGATAAAATGAAAATTGTAATTTTAAGTTCTGGTGAATATGGCTCTAGGATTGTTAATACTATTGCTTCAAAGGGATTCGCACAATATATTGTAGGAATTTACGAATTTTCAGATGACTTACCTGAGTTTTTAGATGATGTTTCGACTTACATTCCTGAAAATCTTCCAGAAGCGGAATTACTAATATCTGTTGGCCTATTTGGTGATATCAATTTAGTAATTCCGGAAATTATTTCTCAAACTGGTATTAAATCAGTTATCGTACCTATTCATGATCCTAAACAGATTCCAGCTGGTCTTCAAAATGAAATAGAACTTATGGTTAAAAATATCAATAGTGAAGTTAAAATAATATTTCCTAAACCATTTTGTGCTTTAATTCCTAATGGGGATGAATTTATAGATCGATTTGCAGAGCTTTTTGGAAAACCAAAACTTGAAATAGATGCAGATAGTAGAATAAATGGTATAATTGTTATTAGGGGTGCTCCCTGTGGTTCGACATGGCACATAGCTGAAAAACTGCTGGGGTTGCCTATTGAAGATGCCGAATTTGAATCCGGAAATAAATTTCATAATTATCCCTGTCTGGCCTCTATGAACACTGATCCAATGGTGGGAGATACGATTATGCATCTGGCAGGTTATAAAACCAAAGAATCTGTAAAAAGGGCTTTAGGTTTTACTCTCAAATCTGCGGTGGTGGATAATGAAGTGTGTTTGGGTGGGGAAGACTGTGATTATTTATGCCGTGCGGCCTGTCCTAATGTGAGGGCGGGAGATGAAACCGTTTTTGTTGATAATAATGGAAAAGCTGAAATTGACCCAGCTTCTTGTGGAGTTTGTGAAATTTGCATAAAAGAGTGTCCTTATGGTGTAATAGAGATTTATGAAGAAAAAATTAATATTAAACCAGATTCTACGAAACAAAATTCAAAAATTTGATGGAATTTTTAATTAATGAATTTTTATAATTTATATTTTAATTAAAAAATTATATTTAATTGATATAGTATTATATAATCTTAAAATAATTCAATAACTAATTTAAACATATTAAAATCAGTGTAAAGTGAAACTATGAGTGGAAAAGTGATTTTCATCGGTGGAGGTCCTGGCGACCCGGAACTACTTACTGTCAAGGCTTATAAAGTTATTGAGAACGCAGAAATTATAATATATGCTGGTTCTTTAGTAAATAAAGATATTTTAAGCTGTGCTCGAGAAGATGCAACTATTCATAATAGTGCTTCTTTAAATCTAAATGAAATTATTGATTTAATGGAAAGTGGAGTTTTAGAAGGTAAAACTGTGGCCAGGGTCCATACGGGCGATCCGGCTATTTATGGTGCTATTGGGGAACAGATTCGAGAACTGGATAAAAAAGGAATTGAATATGATATAATTCCAGGAGTAAGTTCTCTTTTTGCAACAGCAGCTGCTTTAAGATCTGAATTAACCCTTCCTGAAATTTCACAGACTGTGATTATCACTCGACCTGAAGGTAGAACCCCTAAACCTTCAAAAGAATCAATATCTAGTCTGGCCAGTCATCAGGCGACTATGTGCATATTTTTAGGCGTTCATATGATAAAAAATGTGGTAGAAGATCTTTTGAGTCATTATCCTTTGGATACTCCAGTGGGTGTTGTTCAGAAAGCTTCCTGGCCAGAAGAAATAGTTGTTAGAGGTACTCTGGAAAATATTTCTAAAAAAGTAGTTGATGCTGGAATTAAAAAAACAGCTATGATTGTGGTGGGCCCGGTTTTAGATCCAGGAGACTTCAAAGCATCTAAATTGTATGATGCTACATTTAAGCATGAATATCGGGACTCTGAATAATTAAAATGAATTAGATAAATCTACTCAATATTATTTATTTCAATATTATTTAATTATTTTTTTTAAATATTGATATTTGTTTATTATTTTATACTAATCTAAAAAACAATCACCTTGAGATGCTCCATTTTCCCACAGTTTCTAAACTTCCGAGCAAGGTCTTTTATTCGCAAAGCATCACCTTCTAAAATGAATATTTCAAGACAATTTCCCTCTTTTAAATGACTGTGTATTTGAGTATTTATGATGTCTTCATAGTTGTGTTTAACCTCAGTTACTTTATCTTCAACTTTTTGACTATGTATTAAAAAAATTACAGCATTCACATTTCCTGAGATATTTTTGCTTTGTCGGTTATCATCAATTAACATTCTAGCAGCGGCTCTAATAACATCGGATCTGCCAGAAAATCCCATATCTTCTTTTAGAGAGTCTAATTCTCCTAAAAGTTTTTCATTTAGGGATATGCTTATTATTGTCATAGCCATAATTTTTTTAATAACTATTTATAAATGTTTTCATAAATTTTATTAAGATTAATTATAAATATTAATAAATATTATATATTAAATTAAGAAATATTAATAAATTTATTATCTTAACTTTCAAGGTCTTAAAAAATTATTAGGGCCCTTTTAGAGCTATGCTATTAGAGGAATTACATGGAAAAAGACTTTAAGATTCTTTTTATTGTAGTTTTAATAATTTTAACTGTTTCAAGTGTACTAATTTATTTTTCTAATTATCATAATTTTTTGAATAATAATAATAATAATACTTCAAATGTATCTAACACTAAAATTGTTGTTGCAGCATCGGTTTTACCTCAAAAAGAATTCATTGAGAAAGTGGGTGGTGATAAAGTCCAGGTAATCATCATGGTTCCTCCCGGAGCTGATCCACATACTTATGAACCAAAAGCCAGCCAAATGGAGCAGATTGCTAATGCTCAAATGTATGTTCAGGTAGGGTCGGGGATTGACTTTGAAATAACTTGGATTGATAAAATAAAATCTCTTAATCGTAATATGCTTATCATAAATGATTCTAAGGGGGTTAATTTTATTCCAAGTATTGAAAAAAATACGGAAAATAATTCTAATGCTGAAATTGAATCTGATCCTCATGTATGGGTTTCGCCCAAAAATGCCCAAATAATGGTTGAAAATATTTATCAAGGTCTGGTAAAAATTGACCCAGAAAATAAGGAATATTATTTAATTAATAAAGAAAACTACTTGAAAGAACTAAGGCAACTTGATAAAAATATCACTAATGAGCTTTTTAATCAAAAAGGGTCAAAAATATTGGTTTATCATCCTTCATGGGGATATTTCTGCCAGGATTATGGAATGACTCAAATAGCGATTGAAAAGGAAGGAAAAGATCCAACGCCTAAAGAAATGATGAATATTATTGATTTATCCAAAAAAGATAATATTACGGCAATATTTGTTTCACCTCAGTATAATACGAGAAGTTCAGAGGTCATAGCTTCTGAAATTGGTGCTAAAGTTGTTTTTATAGATGAACTTTCACCAGACTATGTCTTTAATATGAGAAAAATTGTCAAGGCCTTCGAAAATGGGTGAAATAATAAATTCTATTTAAATAGGAACTTAAATTGGATTAATCAATGAATCTTTATAAAATAAATTATTAGATTGTGACGTATGGTGATTTAATGTCTTCTAATGTGGTCTCAATTAAAAATATGAGCTATAAAATTAAGGATAATTATATTCTTGAAGATATAACTCTTTCTATAAAAAATAATGATTTTTTAGCAATAATTGGTCCTAATGGCGGTGGAAAAAGCACATTGCTAAAAATTATAATGGGATTATTAAAACCCGAGAATGGCACTGTGTCGGTTTTTAATACTGCTCCTGAAGAAGCAAGAACTAAAATTGGGTATTTGCCTCAAATAACTCACTTGGAATCTGATTTTCCCATTAATGTGTTTGATACGGTCATGATGGGTAGATATAATGGAATTTTCAAGGATTACAATAATAAAGATGAAAAATATGTCATGGAATCTCTTAAAGCAGTTAAAATGGCTGATTTTAAGGATAAACAAATTGGAAATTTATCTGGAGGTGAGATGCAGCGTGTTCTAATTGCAAGAGCTTTATCTAGAAGGCCTAAATTGTTATTACTTGATGAACCAACTGCTAGTATTGATCCGGAAATGCAAGGTCTGTTTTATGAACTTTTAAAGAAAATTAGGAAAGAAATGGCGGTTGTTTTAGTTTCTCATGATGTGGGTGTGGTTTCATCTTATGTAGAAAGCATAGCTTGTTTAAATGGCCGTCTATTTTCGCATGGTCCTGTTGAAACTGCTGCTAAAGGTATAAAAGAAGCATATAACTTTAAATTAGATTTAATAACTCATGAAACACCTAGAAGAGTATTAAAAGAACATTAATTCACTATAATTTTGATAATTTTTAGGAGCGATTTAATGCTGGATTTTCTTCAATATCAATTCATGCAAAATGCACTTATTTCTGCTATTTTAGTCAGTGTAGCATGTGGCCTAGTGGGAACTTATGTAGTTCTCAAAAAAATAGTTTCTATAAGTGGTGGAATATCACATGCGGCATTTGGTGGTATTGGATTGGGATATTTCCTGGGAATTAACCCCGTAATAACTGCCATACCATTTAGTATTTTATCCGCTGTTTTTATGGGTGAGATAAGCAAAAAAGTTGATATTAGTGAAGATACTGCTATAGGAATATTATGGTCTGTGGGAATGGCCATTGGTATAATATTTATTAATATAACTCCAGGATATGCTCCAGATTTGTTTAGTTACCTTTTTGGAAGTATTTTAACAGTTCCTAGTTCTGACTTAATTATAATGTTGGTTTTAGATATAATTATTTTATTAACCGTAATTTTATTTAGAAGAGAATTTGCAGCCATATCATTTGATGAAGAGTTCGCAGAAGCATTAGGAATTCGTGCTAATCTTTTTTACATACTTTTGCTGGCTATGGTGGCTTTGAGTGTTGTTGTTTTGATTAAAGTGGTGGGTGTGATTTTAATAATAGCTCTTTTAACGATCCCATCTGCTATTGCTCGACAATTTACTTACAATCTTCCAAAATTGATGTTATTATCTATTTTCTTAGGTATGATTCTCACCATGTCTGGCCTGATGTTATCATATATTTATGATATTTCTTCAGGAGCAACCATAGTATTAGTGTTAGGAATGGCCTTTGCGGCGGTATCAATTGCACGAAAATACTTGTTTAAATTGTGATTCAAATTTGGGTTAATTTTTATTTAGATTATTTAATAGTGAATTAATTACTATTTTGACTGGATTCTATTTTTTATCAGCATTTATTTCGTAGTTATTAATTATTGAAATATTAAATAAATTTAAATAAGAATTCTTAATTTATAAGTATAAGTTTTAATAAAAATTATTTGTGAACTAAAAAAAATCATGATACAACTCATGTTAAAAATCGTATAAATTTCAAAATTTAGAATTTATAATCTATTAATAAATAATTTCAGAGCATTTCAAATGAATATATTATATTTAAAATGAGGGAATTAGTATGGAATGCGGTTCAGATCTTAGAGATACACTTAAATCAGCTTTAGGTGATTATTTAAGTATAACCCTTATCACGGGTAAAACATATTATGGTGAAGTTAAAACTGTAGAAACTGATTATGTACTTATAGAGCTAAGATTACGTGGAGGAAAGAATAAAACTTCGGTTATATTGCCATTTGCACACATAGTTACTATAACCATTTAAATTAAAAATTAAGTGTTTTTTAAAAGAAATATTATACTAAATTAAATTTGGTCCTAAATATGTTCTAAAAATTATAATTGATTTTAGAAAATTTTTTTTAATTTTATTAATTTAATAAAAATAAATTAGATTTTTAGTTACTACATTCTATTTTTAAAATAATTTTATTTCAAATTTTAGTTCATAATAGTTGTAATATTAAAAACTAAATCTTTTTTATACCGTCTGGTGTTCCCACAAAAACTTGATCAACAACTCCCGAGAAAATTCCGTTTTCAACAACGCCTGGAATGGAATTCAATTCAATTTCAAGTTCTTCTGGATCATTTAAAATCCCGAATTCAGCATCTATGACAAAATTTCCATTGTCAGTTATAACTGGACCATCTTTTCGCTCAGCCATTCTTATTGAAGTAACCACTCCCATATCTTCTAGAATTTGAGAAACGACTCTAGATGCAGTAGGAATAACTTCTAATGGTACTGGGAATTTTCCAAGGGTTTCTACCATTTTAGAATCATCTACAATAACAATAAACCGATCTGCAGAGTAATCGATAATTTTTTCCAGTGTGTGAGCCGCACCTCCTCCTTTAATTAGATTAAGTGCAGGATCTACTTCATCAGCACCATCTACAGCAAGATCTATATCGTGTTCTTCTAGAGTGGTTACTGGTATATTGCAGTCTTTGGCCAGGAAGAAAGACTGATAAGATGTGGGTATTCCCATAATGTCCAAATCTTCTTCTTTTATTCTCATTCCTAGTTTTTCTATAAAATAATGAGTGGTTGATCCAGTTCCTAAACCAACGATCTGCCCATCTAAAACTTCTTTAGCTGCCTCATAACCGGTATTTTTTTTTAAATTCATTTTAAATCTCCTTATTAAAAAATTTGAGCAAATATTTGAATTAATAAATAAATTACAATAATGTGTGGAATGAATATAATATTTAATATACTAATTTGTTTTTAATGAGCTAGTTAATTAACTTTAAATTAAATAAATAAATTTAATATTTCAAAATGACACGATTAAGGTCATATCCCTTAGCACATTTTTTGGAAGGTTTTCCTAGAGTTTTAACAATTTTACATTTGTCATTTTCGTATAATCCTTCTGGGAAACACATATCATGGATTTCACATTCTTCTTCACAATTAGGATGTTTTATTGAGATCATAGATCCTTCAAAAGCTCTTTTTGAATCAACTAGAGCTTCTATATTGGCCTTTTCAACTTCTATAACTTTTACTTTATGGCCTTCGTGTAGATTACATTTCTGTTCTGAATCTTTGATATTTTTGATAATATACATTCTTCCTTCTTCTAGAGAATCAACACAGGTACCTTTAAAACGGCATTCATCGCATTCTGGAGCAGATCCACAATGCATAAATATTAATCCTTTTTTTGCAAGTTTTTTTCCAATGAGGGTTATCAATTAAATCACTTCCGTTTTAATGGCCAGCTTTTCTGCTGCTTCTCTGGTAAGACCACGATCTCCCAGAATTGTGTATCTTTCTTTCCGAATACTATGTGCCATAGTAAGGGCTTCAATGATATATTCTGCATCTATACCTAACTCTTCTGCAGTGGTGGGTGCATGCATTCTTTTTAGAGCATCCCTAATAAACTGCCAATCTTCTCCATGAAGATGCATCATCATTATAGTTCCTACACCACATTGTTCTCCGTGCAGGGCTGGTTTTGGAGCAATCATATCTAAAGCATGACTGAATTTATGTTCTGAGCCACTCGCGGGCCTACTTGTGCCTGCAATACTGATGGCAATGCTACTACTAATTAATGATTTTACAACCATACGTGCGCTCTCTTCTAAGCCTTCTTTAATGGAATCTGAGTATTTGATTATCATTTTGGCAGTCATTAATGAAAGTGCAGAAGCAGATTCACTGTAATCTTCATTTAATAATCGGCTGGCAAGCTTCCAATCAAGTATGGCTGTATAGTTTGAAATTATATCTCCGCATCCTGCAGCTAATAGTCTTATAGGGGCTTTACTAATAATTTCTGTATCCGCAATGACTCCTAAAGGAGAATTTGCTTCTAAAGAAACAGTTCCTCCACTATTACGTATGGAAGCTCTTGGTGAAGCAATTCCGTCGTGAGATGCTGCCGTAGGTACACTAATAAAATGAATATTGGAATTGGTGGACGCTATTTTTGCTACATCTATTACTTTTCCACCACCTACTCCTAAAACAGCAGAAACATCGTTTATTTTTTTCTGAACTTTTTTAACAGCTTCATCTGAAGCTTCATGGATTGTTACATTTTCAACATTAAATCCTTCGGCTTCAAGACTCTCAATAGCTTTTTCACCACCAATACGCAGTGTTTTAGGGCCACTGACTACTAATATATTGTCTTCAAACCTTAAATTACGGCATATAATGCCCGTTTTGTTGATTACTCCTGCTCCAGTATGTATCTCACGGGGCAGTTGTATTTTCTTTGAATCCATGTTATCTTACCTGTTATAATGATTATATTTTAAGCACCTTTAATAAAATAATTTTGGATTTTTAAGCCACTCTTAAGCTTAAAAAGTTTAATATAAATTTTATGTTGTTATTATCTATCTAAGTAACTATTGTATTATTCTTATCATATTTTGAAATTAAATTTATAAATATAATTAATTAACAAGGATAATAATCAGATATTAATAAGATTGATTGAATAATATTAAAATAAGAATTAAAGTAATGCACTAAGTTAGTTATAAGAAATTAAATGTAGTTAATTAAAATATTAGTTTTTCTTAAACTGAATTAAAATTCTAGAAATAGATTATTGAAATTAAAAGTTTTAAGTATTTGATTAGTTAATGAATTTTTTAAATAATCTTTAAATGATATGGGAGTAGATTATTGTTATTGATAATATTAGGTCGATTTAATTTAATCAATTTTATAATAAATATTTATTATTTAAACTCCATAAATCAATTATAACACTTATTACTAACTTTATCGCAGTAAATCACGGTGAAAAATATGACAAATTTCAGTGAATGGTTTCACAATATATTAGAGGAAGCAGAAATTTTAGACTCCCGTTATCCAATCAAAGGAATGAATGTTTGGCTTCCTAATGGTTTTAAAATAAGAAAGTACACTTTAAATATCCTTAAAGATATTTTAGATAAAGAACATGAAGAAGTGCTCTTCCCATTACTTATTCCTGAAGATGAACTTGCAAAAGAGGCTATTCATGTAAAAGGATTCGAAGAAGAGGTTTATTGGATAAATCATGGTGGTTTAACTGAATTAAACAAAAAAATGGCTCTAAGGCCAACCAGTGAAACTGCTATGTATCCTATGTTTTCTTTATGGGTTAGATCTCATACAGATTTACCTATGAAGTTTTATCAAGTAGTAAACACTTTCCGGTACGAAACTAAACACACTCGACCTCTCATAAGAGTAAGAGAAATTACAACATTCAAGGAAGCACACACGGTTCACAGCAGTAAAGAAGATGCTCAAAAGCAGGTTGAAGATGCTATTAAAATTTATAAAGAGTTTTTTGATGTTTTAGGAATTCCTTACTTAATTACTAAAAGGCCAGTATGGGATAAATTCCCTGGTGCGGACTATACCATGGCTTTTGATACATTACTACCTGATGGAAAGACTTTGCAGATTGGTACAGTCCATAATTTAGGCCAAACCTTTGCTAAAACTTTTGAAATCACTTTCGAAACTCCTGAAGGGGAGCACGAATATGCTTATCAAACGTGTTATGGTCTTTCTGATAGAGTTATTGCTTCAGTGATTGGTGTTCATGGAGATGATTCTGGACTATGCCTTCCACCTGAAATTTCACCATATCAAGTAGTAATAGTTCCGATCATATTTAAAAAAGGTGGAGAAGAGGTTATAGCTGCTTGTGAGGAAATTCAGAGCAAACTGAAAGATGCTGGATTCAGAGTTCACATGGATGACCGTGATATGAGGGCCGGTAAAAAATTCTATGATTGGGAGATGAGAGGAGTTCCATTAAGAATAGAACTAGGGCCAAGAGATTTAAATGATAATAAAACTGTCTTCTTAAGAAGAGATACCATGGAAAAAATTAGTGTTTCACTTGAAGAGGACATTATAGATAATGTTAACAACTTAATGTCAGATATTAGTTTGAATATGCGAGAAAAAGCCCGGGAAAAATTCAATAATCAAATTCGCCAGGTAGATAATATTGAAGATGTTAAAGAGTCTATAGAAACTGAAAAAGGCATAATTTCATTTTCATGGTGTGGCGAAGAGTCCTGTGGAAAAGAAATAGAAGAAATAGCAAATGTAGATATTTTAGGTGTTCAGGAAGAAGAAACTTCTGGAAATTGTTTTAACTGTAGCAGGGATGCAAAATTTAAGGCTTTTCTGGCAAAAACATATTAATTAATGATTCAGAATTTGATAAATTCGAATTATACATTTTTAATAATACATTTTTTACCTAGAATTAACTGATATGTAAATTAAATTTAATTTAATTATTAAAATAATGTATAACATAAAGGACTGAGGAAGAGGAATGAATTACCGAATAATTTTGGTGTTAATGGTCATATGTTTATTTGCTGTAGGATTAGGAGCTATGAATTTCATATCTGCCAAAGGCTTAACCCTAGATGAAGCTTATAATGCGGGTAATGTTGTTATTACTCAGCAAACACCTGCAGGAACCATACCTCATGAAATAAATATTCAAAACAAAGGAAAAAATCCGGTGAATGTTCAAAAAGGCACTATCCTCTCTAGTAAAGATTCTCAAGATTTAGTAATTGCTCGTGATGAAGTTGTTTCACCTAATACTAAAATAACAGTTCCTGCTTACTGTATTGAGCCTGATCAAAAAGCAATTGAAAATAAAAAGCTTACAGTATCAGGTTTAGCTCCTCAGGTTATTACTGAGATTGCATCATCTTCCAATCCTGAAAATCCTTCTGATGCATTAAATGCTCAACTAAAAATCTGGACTATTGTGGGCGGGCCTGACTTTAATATTTACACGGGAGAAGTAGCTGCTGTTAGTCAAAAACAAGATATAAGCTTTTATGATATTAAAGGAAACTTATCTAATGCTAAAATAGAAGTAATGACCAAATTTAATTTAACTGCAGATCAAATGAACAATGTAAATATCAATAGTTCAATATTAAACCAAAGCCAGAGTTTTACTGAACAAGTAACGAATTGGTTTAGTGGGTTAGGATTAAATTTATGATATATCCTTTGAGTAATAACCTTTTAGTTATAATATAATAGAAAAATATTATTTTCGGAGATTAACTATGAAATCCACTTATGCAATAATTCCTGTTTCCAGGTTTTCCCATGCGAAAACACGGCTTTCTCCCACTTTAACCCCAAGTGAAAGAGAGGGTTTATTAAAGGCTATGTTAACTGATGTTACCATGGCCTTAAAAGGTGCTGTTGATGAAGTAGTGGTCATAAGCGCTGATGAAGATGTTCTTGAATTTGCATATGAATTAGGAGTAACAATTATTCAAGAAAAAGGCCAGACTGACTTGAATGGTGCTCTTAAACAGGCCATTGAATGGTGTTCTGAAAATTGTAGCAAAGTAATAATAACTCCTTCAGATATTCCATTACTAAGTATTGCTAATCCAAAAAAATTTATTGAAGATTCTGAGAAATATGATGTAGTAATTGCTCCTGCTAAAGGTGGTGGAACTAATGCGATTGCATTCCAACCTGGAGCAATTGAATTAAAATTCGGTGATTGCAGCTTCTTTGAACATTTGCAAGATGCAAAAAATAATGAACTTTCCTTTAAAATATATGATTCATTCTATCTTTCTCTGGATGTTAATACGGCAGAGGATTTAGGTGAAATTATTTTACATGGTCATGATACTCATACTCAAACATATTTAAAGAAACTAAAATTAAGTGCCAAGCCTTTTCACGGCTCAGAACGTTTAGAAATCAAAAGAGAATTAATATAAACTTAAATTAATTTATTTTTAATGTATAGTTAAAAAAAATCTACAAACATTAAGTAGTATTAATTTAATCTTAGTTGATTATGTTGATTGTATTAAGGTGTTTATAGTTATTTAAGAGTTGATGAAATGTTAGCTATTTCCATTGCTGGTTTTGATCCTTCAGGAGGGGCAGGAATATTAAGTGATTTAAAGACATTTTCTGCACTTGGAATTTATGGAACGGGTGTAATTACTGCCTTAACTGCTCAAAATGTTCAAAGAGTTTCAAATATACGTCCCATAGAACTGGATTTTATTGAAGAGCAGATAGACTTAATTTTAGAAGATCTTCCAGTAATTTACGGGAAAACTGGAATGCTTTATTCAAAAGAAATCATAAAATCCGTTTCTAAAAAGATTTCAGAATATGATTTAAAAATAGTAGTTGACCCGGTAATGGTTGCCGGATCTGGAAGTTCTCTCTCACAAGAGGGAATGGCCAGTGCTATAAAAAAATACCTTTTAAAAGAGGCATTAATAGTCACCCCCAATGTTTTTGAAGCAGAATTACTTTCAGGAATCAATATTGAAACTCAAGAAGATGCTATTGAATCTGCTTACAAAATAGGAAAACTATGTGATGTGGTAGTTACAGGAGGCCATCTAGATGGGGATAATATCCTTTATAATGGCCAAATCAGAGTTATTAGCGGAGAATTAATAGAAAGTAGTAATACTCATGGGAGTGGATGCTCCTTTTCAGCAGCTATTACTTCTTATATGAGTAAAGGGATTGAAATGGAAATTGCCATTAAAAAAGCTGATATTTTCGTAAAAGAAAGCATTAAAAATGGTCATTGGGGTACTTTAAATCAATTCTGGAAGAATAATATAAATGAAAAATAATAATTTTTTTTTATTTAATTTGTTTATTAATCAAATTTTAGTGAAATAAATTTTAGAGAAAATAAGTAATTGGAATTTGGATTTGTTAAATTTGCATTATTAAAATTAAAAAAAATTTAAATAAATATTTGAGAAGAATTAAAGTAATTCATCTCTTAAATCAATGGTATCAACTAGATCTGGGCCAGTAGATATTATGGTTACAGGAACTCCAGTTTCTCCTTCAATTTCATCTATAAATCTTTTTATTTCTGGTTTAAGCGAAGAATAATCAGTTGTTCGTTCGCATTCTGGATAAAGACGGTCTACACATGTCAAAGCGATTTGTGTTGCTCCATTTATCATACAGGATTCTTTAGCCATTTCCATATCAAATAGACCAACTCTTCTTCGTCTGCCAGTAACGGTTCCGTACTCTTCAAGTCCCATTTCTTCAGCTTTTTGTTGTGTAATTTCTGTTGGGAATGGTCCTTCACCTACTCGAGTTATATATGATTTAAAAACAGCTATAACGTCATCGATACGGGTAGGTCCCACACCTACATCTGCTGCTGCAGTACTAGCAGTAGTGTCTTTACTGGTCACATAGGGATATGTTCCATAGTACAGAGATAATCCAAAACCCTGTGAACCTTCAATAAAAACATCCTGGTCTTGATCTAAAGCTTCATTTATTTGCAGAGGCACATTAGCTGTGTAATCTTCAAGTTCTGGTATTTCACTGGCCAGTTTGGCTGTTCTCATTACTCTATCTGAGTTAGCAGGTCCGCAACCAGTACCAGTACTCCCTATTTTCTTAAAAAGGTGATCAGAGGCTTTATCTCTTTCTTTATGTTGTTCTTCTATTATAGCGCAGCGATAATCAACAAATGTTCGCTCTTTAACATTATATTTGTTTAAATAATCCATTTCATGTAAGAATACTTCTGGATCAACTAGTACTCCTGCGCCTATAAACATCTTAGCGTCAGTATGCACAAATCCAGAAGGAGTTAACCTTAAACCGTATTTTTCACCATTAAATTCTACAGAGTGGCCTGCATTAGGCCCTACTCCTGCTCTGGCGATGATGCTGGGTTTATCATAATGGCATAAATAAGTAATACACTTACCTTTACCTTCGTCACCCCATCCGCCTCCGACTAAAACACTGCATGTCATTTATTGTTCTCCTTTGACTGTTGCCTCTTTTATATTAAAAAAGATGTAATAAAAACTTTTCCCTTATTTGAAAAATAATTATTTTTATTTAAACATTTTTGTATTTTTTTATTTTAATTTAATTAGTTTGATAGGTGAATTTGTATTTTTATATTTTTAATTAAGTAAAATATTATTCTTAAATATAATTTTGTTTATTCATCTTTCTTCTTCCGAATAATTCTATCAAATAAAGCAGGAGTAAATCTTCTCTGTAAAGCAATTAAAACGTGCTGTTGGAGTGCATTATCCATAATTTCCGAAGTTATAATATCTTCATTTTTTCGGATTCTAACTGCTTGAGCAATTTGGGCTAAATCCCTTGCATGGGCAAAGGTTGGTTGTAGGCCTTCACCACCATTTCTGGTAGGTTCATACACTTTTTCAAATGTTTTTATTACATCTGGATCGTACTTTTCACCAAGTAAATCAAGATTTTTTTTAAAAACTTTTACTATCTCTGGCAAGGTAGGGTTTTCCAGGAAAATATGTAATGGTGCTCGCCTCAAATGTGCTTCATCCATAATAGTTATATCCAGGTTTGTTGAAAATGCAGGTATGAAATGTGTTTGGACGACCATAGGAGCACCTTTAATATAAATCATGTCTTTTTTATTTTCCATAGGTACAATCAAACGATTTAAAAGATTATTGTGGTCTTCTTTTTGTCGACCTAGATCATCCAGTAATAGAACACCACCATTGGCTTTAATAATGGGTGAGGTTTCATAAACACCTTTATGAGGATCAAAATTGGTTTCTAATTTTTCACTATTCAGTTCAGATCCTGTAAAAACGAATGGTGCGTATATTTTGACCCAACGAATATCTTCTGGTTGCTCAGGACACTCTTTATGAAAATCTGGGTCAAATAATTGGATTACATGGTCACTGAACTCAATATATCTTGGTATCAATATTGGCGGTAACAAATCTGACATTTTACTGGTAATGAATGTTTTTCCAGTTCCTGGAAGCCCATAAATAAAAAATCCTTTTCCACCAATTGCTGATTCAATCAAAGTTCTTTTACCATTCTCATTTCCTACAACTTCTTCAAATGTTTTATCTATAACTTCTTGAGGTATTTTTTGGGGAAATCGACCTTTTAATTGAATCTCCATAATTTTGTAGTATGTATCATAAGCGACTGGAGCAATACCTACGTATGGATTCTCTTCTGAAAGGTGATCTGCCTGAGTTTTTCCCACTTTTTTAATGGTAAATGTAACGCTGGGAAACATGAAACCTCCCCCAATGGCAGCGCATAGATCTTCTTCTTCCATATCATTTAGGCATTTTTCTAGAATATTTATAGAGAGTCCTGTTATTTCATGTATATGATTAACTTTGATATGACCATAATTTGAAATAACCTTTAAAATAAGATTTTTTATAAAACTTTCAGAGAGATCAATTTCTTCTAAAGTTTTAGGTTGTTTGAGGATTTCAAATAATCTCTGCATTTTTTCATCATGGTAGTAATCCATTAAACCACTCCTAAAATATTATGTTTCACTTACAAAATATATGTTGTTCTGATAACTAATACTCATACTATTTACTTTTTTAATAATTTGATAAATTATCTTGATTTTTTATAAAAAATATAAAATAATATATCAATTAAAGAAATAAAATTCCTTTCAATTTTTTTAGAGTATTTGATTGTTTTTTGGTGAAAAATATTTATTAAAAGAAAAAGAACATTTAATTAGATATTATGAACACAAAAATTTTATTAGTAGCATTATTAGTAATAATTTCAATTATAGGAATATTTGGTTTTTCTGGTCAAGATTCAACTTCTAATAATTCTTCTAATTCAACCAATCAAAACCCGTCTTATGTGCCGGTTACCACTCCTGCTCAAAATAATTCATCAGATACTTCTTCTCAATCTAATATTCAACATCAAGAGGGAGTTCCTATATAATTATGAGAATTTAATCTCTGCCATTGAATTTCTCTACTGTACAATTTATATCTATATTAGGATGGTTTCATCTTTTTAAATTCTAATCAAGATTTTAAGACTTTTAAGTTAATTATTTTTAGAATTCAATGAAAATTAGAAAAGATATAATTCTACCGCCACGGCTGCGTTCTATTGATGAAGAAGAGGAGGAGAGACATGCTGAGTGGCTAGAGCTTTTGTATGATCTAGTTTTTGTAGCAGCTGTTTCCATATTGGCCCTTAATTTAAGTTTAGATTATTCTTTCATAGGTCTTTTAAAGTCCATTCCCTTATTTTTTGTTATTTGGTGGGGATGGGTAGGCCATACTTTTTTCCTATCCCGCTTCGGTACCGACGACCTTTTTGATAGATTTTTAACTATGTTACAGATGATAGCTGTAGCAGCCATGGCCGTCAATGTTGAAGACGCATATAGTTTCAGTGGATCCAGCTTTGCAGTATCTTACGCATTTTTAAGAATTATTCTGGTATATGAACATTATAGGGCTGGTAAACACATTAAAGAAGCTAAACCACTCACAAATCATTTCTGTAAGGGTTTTGGATTAGCTGCTTTGATTTGGTTTATATCGGCATTTGTTCCTATCCCTTTTCGGTTTATTTTATGGGGAATAGCACTAATAATTGATATAATAACGGCTATTACTGCCGCTGAAGAACAATTTAAACTACCTCCCCATTCCACCCATCTTCCAGAACGTTTTGGGCTTTTTACCATAATCTTAATAGGTGAAGCAGTGGTAAGTATTGTATTTACCATAAATACTATTGGATTTGTGTTTTTAGCTGAAATTACAGGGATATTTGGTTTGATAATCGCATTTTGTATATGGTGGAGTTATTTTGAAGAAGCAAAAGGTGCTGAGGCCAAAGTAATCGAATCTGGAAATAAGGTTAGTAAATATCAGTTATGGTTATATTCTCACTTTCCATTACTTTTAGGAATAGTAACTGTTGCTATTGGTATAAAACACGTCATATATTTGGACCTAGAAGAATTCCTACCATCTTATGAGGCATGGCTTCTTTGTTTCTCCCTGGCCCTAACCTTTTTATCCTTAAATTTTATCCATTTATCTTCTTATAGCCTTGAAGAGTGTAAAAATAGGGTATTAATTATATTCCGGATGCCTTATTACACGGTTATAATACTGATTTTAATGACGGGATTTTTAGGAAATTTAGTTCCAGGATGGGCCTTTTTAGGAATTTTAACTGTTTTATGTTTGATAAAGGTTATTATTTCCTTAAGGGAAGTTCCAAAAGACCTGGTTTGTGAATTATGAATATATTTATGCTGTGCATCAACAGAAATTGATCTAGAATGGCCCATATTTAATGGAACTCAACTACAAAGAATCTGGCCAGGGATTCCCTATAGTATTCCTCAATGGTCTTTTTGATGATTTAAATTTCTACGAACCTATAATTCCAGAAATATCCAGATTATCGAACTATAAGTATTGATTTATTAGGTCATGTAGGTCCCCTAAAAAAACTCATTATTCCATGGATTATTTTCTGAGGAGATTTATTCACTTTTAAAAACCTTGAAAATCTCAAAGGCCCATTTCATTGGTTTTCGTTGAGCGGGGCTGTTGCCCAACAATTGGCTGTGGATCATCCACATTTGGGTTCTTCTCTAATTTTAGTGTCTAGTTTTAGTTTTGTTGATGCAACAAATCTCTTGATAAAACACTCAAAAATTTAAATTTTAGACGATACCAGTCATAATCTATTAATTCCATCCAATATTCCTGAAATCACTGATATGGTGATGGGTTTTAGATTAGCATTAAGGTGTCCCATTTATAACATTAAAATTATTTATCCACTATTGAATATTTAGATTTCATTTTTTATTCTACTTTTTAGTTTTTAATAAAAAGATATGCACAGTAACTGCTATTCCCACTAAAATTAGCATTATATATAGATTTTTCTGATTAAAAAATAATAGAGACCCTAACAAGCTGATCCACAAAAATAAAATGCTTTTTATTTTAATGTCTAATGGAACGCCCTTTTTATTTTTATAATTTTCAATATAACTTCTGAAATATCTATTTTTCATAATCCATTGTTCAGCTTTCTTGGAACTTTTAGTAAAACAAAAAAATGCGGCTAAAATAAACGGAGTAGTGGGCAATACTGGAATAATTAGCCCAACGGCACCTGTGCTTAAAAATGCAGTTCCCAACATCAGAAAAAAAAATTTTTTAGTTTTCATTTGACCCACATTTTGTTTGGATAAATCCATATTTGATTTTTTCAATTTAAATTGTATATTAAATGCAATAAATCAAGAAAGTACTGAATAAATTTACTCATGATTTAATAAATTAATTTATTTAGTACTATCTCGTGAATTTTACTACAAAATTTAATCTAAATTAACTATTACATATGGATGTTCTTGTTAATATATGGTTTAGAAATTAAAATTAGGTAACAAATATTCTTCGTTAAACATCCATATAACGAATACACTTATTTTCTTTGAAATATTGGTTGAAAATTGAGAATTTAGGGATATGTTTTTCAGGATAATTTTTGCATTGTAAAAATTTATTAGATTTATGTTTTTTTTAATAATTTTTCTACTAGATCATATTTTGTATTTTAATAACTAAAAATTCATAAAAATTATTTATACCATTCTTCCATTTTATCATTAACTGCTTTGAAAGTTGGTTCAAAAAGAAAAATGTCGCCGTGCAACGCCTCATCTATTTCAAAAATATCTAATCCTTCGGATTTTAATTTATTACATTCAGAGATAATTTCTGGAAGATCACGTGAACCATGCAGGATAAAAACTTTATCATCTTTGATTTGATATTTGGGAAGGTTATTTAAGATGTTAAATATATTAGAATTTGATTTACTCACCCTATAATCCCTCATTTCTTCAATTAATTCTTGAGTTTGGGGACTGTAGGTTTTATCTAATGCGGGAGCAATTCCAATGGCATAATCCGCACTACTTATAAGTGAAAGGCGGCCACCTAATGAATGCCCTATCGCTGTGACTTTTCCGAATTGTCTAAAATAAGAAATAGAAGCTTCCAAGTCTAACAATATATTTTCATCAAGATCCAGTGGATGTTCGCCATGGCCTCTAAGATCTATAGCTCCGGTAATGAATCCTTGTTCTGCTATGCGCCAGGCCAGCCCTAAAGTTTCTTCTTTAAAACCACCATATCCATGAACCACCACGGCAGCTCCTACATACTTTGTTGGTTTTAAAATTGCGCATGGTACTTTAAAATCTTCACAGTTTATTATTTTTCTTTCAATCTCCAATTGAATCACTGGAATATGATATGTTTAAAATAGGTATTATTTTTAATCATTTGAAAATTACAAATAGTTTTTTAAAAAGCAACAATTTTCCTTAAAGAATAAAATTAGGAATAGAATATCCTTGATTTTATTCATTTTTAAAGAAATTAATGGTTCAAATGCAAATTTTAAAAAATATTTGAAAATTGATTTTTTTATCAATAGACATAATTTAAAAAATAATATAAAAAAATAGATTTATGTGGATATTCTAATTATTAATTTTAGAATAAACCACTTTTCTTCAATTTCTCTTCTAACAGTTGGGCACGTTTATCCATTTTTTCTTTGATCAATAAGGTCAGAACAAATGTTAAAACGGGGAATAGTGCCAGTGCTATCATATTGTACCAGTAAGTACTCCATATAACTCCGGCAACTACTTCCCGGAGTGCACCAATGGAATAAGTCAATGGTAAATATGGATTTATGGCCTGGAAGAATGGTGGGAGAATCTCCACCGGGAAAATACCTCCGGTTGCTGTAATCTGTAGAACCAGTATCACCACTACCATAGCTTTTCCGGCATTTCCAAAGGCGGATGTTAAGGAGTACACCACTATCATAAAGCATAAACCAACAAATAATGTGGTTAAGGTGAATAGTAATGCTGAGGTTATTTGTATATGCAAGAATAAGGAACCCAATATTACTAAAATTGATTGTAATAAAGCTATTAACAAGAATAGTCCCATTCTTCCTATATAAACACTTTCAGCATTATATTTTTTAATTGACCTAAATCTCATGCTTATCATGGCCACGGCTATAAGACATCCTATCCATAATGAGATAGATATATAGAATGGAGCCAGTGCAGATCCATAAGTATCAACAGGATATATATGTTTCTTTTCCAGTTGTACCGGGCTTTCAAAGTAATTAGCCACATCGCTTTGATTCGTATCTGAAAATGCGATTAATTTGTTTAAATCATCTTCATTAATGGAGTTAAGTTTTGCTGCAGCTATGGGAATAGATTGTTTAACTATAGGCCATTTTGAGTTAACTAAACTTAATTTAGCTGTTGCATCATTAATTTTCTTATTTATACTGGCTTTATTTTTAACCAGATAATTTACTCCATCATCCATTTCATCAATTAAAGTTTTTAATTTAGTTAATTTCCCTTGAGGATTTTTACCATCTTTTATATCGGATTCAACACTTTTTAAAATGCCAAAAACTTGATTTGCTTTGTTTATATCGTCTTCAATTTGACCAATAACTGGTTTTAAATTACCATCGCCTGTAGCATTGTTTAAACTGGTTAATATAGCATCAACGTATTTTAGGCCAGTGATGGTGGTACTAACCTTTGTTTCCATGTCCTGAACAGTAGTTAGTGCCTTGGCAGGATCTGATGTTACTTGATTATATAATGTGTCGTATTTTCCACGCACATTATTGGAATAAGTTTGTATTTCTGGTAAAGCAGCACTAATTTTAGGCCAGATTTCATTAACCGTACTCATGACGTTATTTGCTTCCCCCAGGGTGGAATATATCTCGCCTAATTTTCCATTTAATTCATTTACAAATGCTTTTAATTTAAGGAATTGAGCTTTATTATCTTTAACCAGTGATCCCACATCACTGAGCTGACCAAAAATAATTCCATCAACGGTTTTAACTATTTCATTATTGATTTTTGTTTGTACAGCATCTGCTCCAACACTGGTAAGTCGAGGTGCAACTGGATTCAACTTATCATTAACTATATATTCTATTTGAGCGGGTTGGGGTGTTGTGGTTTCAATTGAAAGTAAGTTTTCACTGAAATTAGAGGGTATTATTAGGGCTGCGTAATAGTCTCCATTTTTAACTCCATTTAATGCAGTTTTTTTACCAACAAACCTCCAGCTGAAATTTTTGTTATCTTTTAATTCATCTACTAAAATATTTCCTATATTATAATGGGTTCCGTTGGTAGTATAACCCAAATCATCATTAACTACTGCTACTTCGATATTTGCCGTTCTAGCATAGGGATCCCATGTGGCCTGAACATTAAGTAATGCATAAAGTGAGGGTATACAAATAATTATGAAAATAACCAGCACGACGGCCGGGTTATTTTTAATAGTTTTCATATCATTTTTAAATATTTCTCTTGCGCCTTTTATCATTCAAAATCATTCCTAATTCTAAAATGCTATTCAATACTAAATGCATTAATTAATAGTGAATTGTAAAAAATTCCTTAAAAATTATTATAAATAATAGATTATTATCAGATATTATAGATATTTTCTATTTATTTACTAAAATACCGTTCATGAATATGTCCAGGAAGCTTTCCAAGCATCTTTCATCTTCTACTGGTGGATTTTGTCCATAAACTTTCCACATCATATTCATTTGGAAAACAATACTGAAAAAATTCAAAGCGGCCACTTCCGGGTCGATATTACGCATAGTTCCTTTAACCATTTGATCTTTGAAATAACCTGTCAAATTATCTAGCACCATTTTTGAAATTTTGGGCAATACTTTATTTTCGAATGGAACTCCCCTTACTTCTTCCATGGAGATCCGTATTAAGTTAGTTCTTTTATCGATCATTTTTGAAGAATTTTTCCAGATAGTTCTTAGATAAGTTTGAATGTCACTTTCAGGATCGATTTTTAGAAGCTCTTCGAGCTCATTAAGAAATTTACCAGCACTTCTATTCTTTGCAGCTTCAAGCATGAGGTTTTTAGTTTTAAATTTTCTAAACAAGGTTACTTCATTTACCCCGGCTTCAGCAGCTATTCTTTTGGTTGTGGCACCGTCCCATCCCACCTCATCTAGGAGTTTGATGGTTGCATCCAGTATTTTATCTTCCGTATTATCCATTTTTGCAAGTATGCACTTGCATACATATAAATGTTCTGTTTTTTTTAAATACTATTGTGAAAAAATGAAATTATAGAATATGAATAGAGTATAATAATTTAATTTCGAATTTTTTGTTAAAAAATGGATAAAAAAATTTAGATTAATTAAAAAAAATTTAAAAATATTTCAAAATAATAATTAATAATAATACAATTATATTTATTTAATTTAAATAATATCTACTTTATGGACTTCTTTATCCATTTTAGGCATTTCAACAGTTAAAACGGAATCCTTAAAAGTTGCTTTAACTTCTTCAGTCTTTATGTTCATAGGTAGAGTTATTGATCGCAGAAGCTTTCCATGGCTTCTTTCTTTTTGAAGATATTTGGTGTTTTCATTGTTATTTTCTTCTTCAAAGAGAACTTTTATTTCAATACTGTCTTCTGATATTCCCAGATCGATATCATCTTTATTAACTCCCGGCAAATCAAATGTTATTATTAAACTAGTTTTTGTTTCTATAACATCTGTAAGTGGTTTTTGAAGGGCAGTTTTATAATCAGAGATAGTTTTTCCAAATTCTCCAGCTTTATTTTGAATGTCGCTGATTATATCATTCAATAATTTCTCAGCATTTATTTTTTCGTTATCTTCTGATTTATTATCGGTATTTTCTTCTTTAATTTCCTCTTCTATATTCTCGTTAATATCAGTCTCTTTTTTTTCCATAGAACTCACCGAATCAGTATTCTATTTAATACACAATTATCATTGTTAATATTATATAATTACTCTTATATCATTATTTTTAAATGAAATAAACTATTTTATTTAAGGATAACTTTTTTCATGATTTAATTAGATATTAAATGCTTATTGTGTAATTACTACACTATAAAAACATGATTATTAATGGAAATGAATAAATACCTAAAAATCTAATATAAATTGAACTAAATAGAAATTTTAATAAATTTAGTTTTTGGTAGAATAAAATTTGCTAATTATTTGCTAAATCTAATAAATTATGATTATTATTTTATTAATCTATTAAATTAATTTAAAAATATTAATAGTAAACTGCATATATCTAGGTTTATATCTATGATAATTTTGCAATTAATAGTAAAGATAATATATTAAAATACTCAAAGACTAATAATCTATAATAATTAAACTTATAAATAATTTTAAAAGGTAAGATAAGATGATTGTCAAGGAATGGTGTATGTATTGTGGGGAATGTGCAGGAGTTTGCCCCCGCAACTTAATCGAAGTTAGGGAACTAACTTTGAAATTTAATGAAGACCAATGCAAAGAGTGTAGCCTTTGTGTCCAGGTTTGCCCGGTGAAGGCGCTGGAAAAGGAATAATTAAGGTGTTATGATGGTTATTGAAACTGATGTATTAGTTATAGGTGCCGGACCTGCTGGATCTACTGCTGCTAAACACGCAGCCAGTGGTGGAGCAAAGGTCTTATTAATGGATAAAAAATCAGAAATAGGAGCACCAAAAAGATGTGCTGAAGGAGTATCCAATGGTGGATTAGAATCATTAGGAATTGAACATAATCCTAGATGGATAACTAGACAATTAGATGGTGTGCGTTTAATATCTCCTGATGGAACTAATGTATGGCTAACTTCTGATAAAGTGGACTTGCCGGAAGCAGGTTGCATTTTAGAGAGAAAAGTTTTTGATAAATACATGGCCATGGATGCTGGACGTGCTGGTGCTGAAATTAAAATCAAAACTCTCGCTACTTCCATGGAAAGAGTTGAAGAAGGATTTTTAGTAGATGCCGAATGCATGGGTGAAAAATTCCAGATTCAAGCAAAAATTATCATAGCTGCTGATGGTCCTGAATCCAGGGTAGCTCGATGGGCTGGCCTAAAAACTGCAGTAAAACCTAAAGATATGGAATCTGCGGCTCAGTTTGAAATGGCTGGAGTGGAAATGGAAGATAATAACTGTATTGAGTTTTACTTTGGTAGTGTGGCCCCGGGTGGATATGCCTGGATTTTCCCTAAAGGTGACGATATAGCCAATGTCGGTCTGGGTGTTTTAACAACTAATACTGATAAAACTGCTTATGATCATCTTTTGGACTTTGTTAAAAATTGCCCGGCCACTCAAAATGCTCAACCTGTTGAATTAAACATTGGTGGAGATCCTGTTGGTGGGATGCCTAAAAAATTGGTCACTGATAACTTAATGGTTGTTGGAGATGCAGCAGGACAGGTAAATCCTTTAACTGGTGGTGGAATTATCAGTGGAATGACTGGTGGAATGATTGCTGGTAAAGTCGCTGCTGAGGCCATTAATGAAGGAGATTTATCTGAAAATAAACTTAAAGAATATGAAACAACTTGTCGGGCTGAAATTGGAGACTCTATAAATAAATATCTCAAAGTCAAAGATTATATGATGACTTTAAATGATGATGAGCTTAACTCCATAGCTGATACCTTTAAAGACAGCGATTTTGAAAAAATTAGTACTGCTGAATTGGTTAAAAAATTAATTAAGGTATCTCCAAAGGCATTATTGAAATTAGGTAAAGTATTCTAATATAAATTCCTACCTAAATTCATATTAGTTTTTTATTTTTTTTAAAACTTAGATTATTTATTTTAATTTATTTATTATAAAGAAAATTTTTTTATTTCTATTTATTTAGTATTTAAATCTTATTTTTACCAATTTAGAATAATAGAACGAATATGCAAACCAGATAGAAAATTAAGACAACTTTATGATATAAAAAGTCTGCTAAATTAATCATTTTTTCTTTTTCAAAGAAATTAGATAGATAAAGGGGTATGGTGGCCAAAAATGATGGGACAATTATAATCATTACTTGGATGACATTCATATCACCTACTAATAGAATATATGTTATTAAAAGACAAAATATTGCTGCTAATCCATGCATCATTTTTGTTTTTTCTTTATACATCAAATAGGTACCCATTCCAGCTACAAACATTAAAAGATAAACACTTAATGGTACCAAAAGAATATTGCCTAAAATTACAGTACATGAAGCAACTCTAAGAACATTATTGGTGGCCGTACTAGCGAATGGGGCCAGGGCAGTTTCTTTAAGTCTTAGGGGTGGTAAGGTATATAATAACTGGTTTATCACCATCATTAGCATTATTATGGTGAATAATGGGGTCAAAGTCAATATAGAAATACCAAATACGGATAAACATAAAATTCCAACAAATAACAGAACTATTTTCGGATCTATTGAATCTTTAATAAACGCTCTATTGATCTTACTTTTATCTTTTTTATCAACTTCAAGGTCTGTTAAATCATTAAGAGAGTAAAGTGCACCCCATAAAACAGAAACAAGTATTAATCCCTCTAAAATTTCTAATGGGTTTGTAATAATGGTCTGAGAAAAATAAGCATAAGTCAAAGCCAGAAGATACATATGAACATTTTTGGCCGCCCAGGTTAATCTGGTGGACTTTAAAAGAGTGATTATCATATTTTTACCTATATTTGGATAAGATAAAATTGGAATTTAGAATTTATTAGTAATTTATTAATTACTATTATTATTTATTATTTTTAAGATTATTTAATATGAATCTGGGTTTATGACCATGTTTATGTATACATTCTTCCAGTTTTTCATCATCAATATTTTTTAAATGGCTTTTAACAATATTAACTGTTTCGGAACGGGAATAAGAAATTTCTATCACACAAAAGAGTTTTCCTAAAATAATTAAAATAATTCTGGATAAAATGCCAAAATCAGTGAATAAATCATATTTTTTACCTCTGATTCGAATTCTCCAAGCGGTTTGGAAAATTATATTCATTTTTCCGAATTGCTTATGAAATTTTAAATATTCTTTTATGCAGATTAAATAGAATCTGAAAGATTTGAATCCAGCTTTACGGGTCCATTCACTGAACCCAACTACCTTATTATCTATTAGATGTTTATCATGAAATTGATCAGCAAAAAGAACTGCATCAAATTCGCTTAGTTTGTTATAGGCCTCTATTTTATCTTTTACATTTAAAGAATATTCAAGGTCGTTTATTAAAGTGAAAAAAACTTCCTGTGAATGGGCATTTGAACTGGAAATACTGCTATTCACTTCATATATATTTAAATCCAGTTCTCTTAAAGCCTGATAAATATTTGATGATTTACCGGTTCCTGGAGCCCCTACAATATGTAATATGCTTCCTCTAGATTTTTTTAATTCCTTAAACACTTTTTTTATTTTTTTATATATTTTAGTATTTATAAAAATAGAATTATCATTGCATGAATTTACTTTATGCTGCCTCATGGTATTAGGTATGTATTGAAGATATATACAATTATATGATGAAATCATCTGTTTTACAGCATGGATACTAATAAATGTTTTTAATCATAGGAATAAAGCCCACATGCAGTGGTTAAGATATGCCTTTAGTAAATTCTTAAGAAAAAGTCTTGATTTTTATGTATATAACTTGATTATTTTTTAAAAGAAAAAAAGAATTAATTATTTAAATATCGTTGGATACTTTTAATTTTGGTGGTAATGGCTTAATTTTAGCTGGGGCCCCTATAGCTAAATACCATGGCGGGACTGGGCGTGTTACAACTGCTCCCGCAGCAACAATTGATCCTTCTCCAATTTCAATATTGGATAAAAAAGTGGAATTTGCTCCAATGGATGCACCTTTTCTTATGATTGGCCCTTTTAGTTGATAATCGACCCTTACTGGGTATCTATCATTAGTAAAACATGCGCATGGTCCGATAAATACATTATCTTCAATGAAACTCTTTTTTGGGATATATACATTGGATTGAATACTTACATTACTACCTATTTTAGAATGTCCCTCGATAACAGTATTGGTACCTATTAAAACATCATTGCCTAGGGTTGTTTTTTCCCTTATTAAAACATTGTGTCCAGTCATCAAGTTGTCACCTATGGTGACGTCATTGTAAATAATGCTGTTGGATCTAATAAGTGGATTGTTTCCAATGATTGGGGGTTTACTAAATCGTTTATAATCATAACCAATTATAACATTTTCAGATTCCCTCTTACCTTCCCAGGCTTCCTGTTCAGATCCAAATATTAAACTTTTAAAATTAGGCAATAATTATCCCCCTATAAAGAGCGTAATTATATATTATATTTTTCATCATTATTTATGTTTTGTTAATTGTAAATTATTTTATAATAATTTTATATAAAAAATTTAGAACTTGTTATGTGCTTTTAAATAAATTATAATTTAAATTGTTTTAAGGATATATCTTTAAAGAAATTAAGGAATAGATAATATAATATTAAAATAAAAATAACTATTGTGATATAAAATTAAAAGTTTATAATTATAAATATAATCCAGGTGTAATTTTTGCAATTAACGAAAAATCAATTAATTTCTATCATTGAAGAAATAAGGACTGAAATTGGCCACGAAAAGTCTGAACTTAATATTAAAGAAGTTATTTTTGATTCAAAAAATAATAATCTTTTAATTATAACTCCTGATCGTCCAGATAAATCTGCAGTAATAGGAAAAGGAGGATGGGTCGTAGGTAAATTAAGGGAAAGATTGGATGTTGAAAATATTCATGTAGCTGCCTACACGGACATTATGGTTAAACAATATCGTATGGAACTTGCTGGTGAAAAAATCCATGAAATAACATCAAAAAAACCATTTAATGTTTCTAATGCCCTGAATAATTTAATGGACATGCTTTTTGAAAAAATCGAAAACTTATCACTTTTCAATTTTTCAGATTATTTAAATATTACAGAATCAGAGCATCATTTAGAAAATGAGCAAAATAAAAGCCATACTGCTGTGGTAGCGCTTTCGGGAGGAGTAGATAGTAGTTTTTCACTAATCATTTCTGCTTTTCTGGGATTTAATCCTTTAGCAGTAACTGCTGATCCTGGAAGTATAGTACTTCCCCAGCACTTCAAAAATAATATAAATAATTTATGTGAAAAATTGGGCGTAGATCATAACTATGTGCCCCTAGATTTTTCAGATTTTATTAATGAAAGTTTTGATGGCAGATTTCATCCTTGTGGTAGATGCTCTAAGATGATTCATCAAGCTGTAATTAAACACGCTAAAGAAAACGATATAAATATAGTTATTTTTGGAGATATGATTTCCACAGGATATCAGTCTATGATTTATAAGGATGGTATTTTGAGAATAAATCTGCCTGCTTTGTTAGGAGTTTCTAAACAAGAGCTACAATCTTTAACTTCTTTATTTAATGTAAAAAAATCAAATTATTTTGGATGTCCTCTTTTAGGAGAGGTACAAAAGAAGTTTCCTTATATGAGGCGCTATTCAATTCAGAGGGTCCTAAGAGAAACTCGTGCAGGTGTACTAGAGCCAGGCCAAGCCTTAGATCTTATTTGGAGTCTTTGTAATGACTTGAAGTAATTTAAAATTAATTGAATAAAATTAATCATTTTTTCCTAAAAGATCAGGAAAAGACTTTAAGTAGTCCATAAGCAATTAGGAAAATGCCTACTAGATAACCAACTAGGAATGGGTAGATTAACATTAATATTCCAATTAATATTCCTATTAGTCCAATTATTTTAGGGTCTGTTTTTCCATCCATAATTTTATATTGCATACTAAACTATATATATGTTATGAAAAGAAAATTCTGCCCCAATTGCGGTTCAGACAACATTAAATGGGCTTTACCTCAGAATTGGTCTTTATGGGAGTGTTATAATTGTGGATATACTGGAGCAGTGGTTATTGAGGATGGAAAACTGGCCAAAGAAATAAGTGAAAACTACGAAAAAGAGAAAAATAAGAGAGAAGAATAATTTATTTTATAATAAAATTTATTTTGATTATTAGTTCGGTTATAAATGAAATCGCTTAGATAAACTAATTTTATTATAAAAAAATATGGAAAATTAATTAATAAACAAATTTTATCTAAAAATGGATGCTATCCTAGACATTTTTAGTATCTAAATATTCATCTTCTGTTTTTAAAAAGCTTCTTAGATTTTTTAATGCAAGATTAACCATTTCTGGTGAAGGACCGCCTGGAACTTTCCTCATTTTAACGTTTTCCAATGGATCTAATGCTTTTGAAATTAAATCATTACTTAATTCCAATGGACTGCCAGTTATTTCTTCAGTTATTTCATCAAGAAAAGCAGCATCAATATCTTCAGGTTTCATATTAGTTGCCAGAGCATCAGTTACCATTCTGCCTACAATTTTATGGGCAATTCTAAATGGTATTTGTTTTTCCCGTACAATAACATCTGCTAAATCAGTAGCTGTTGCAAAATTGGCCCTTGCTAAATCGAGACCTCTTGCTTTATTAATTTTTATACTTAAAACCATTTCTCTAACAATATTCAATGTGGAGTGAGCTGTTTCAATTCCATTCCAGAGATGGGGTGTTATCTCTTGCAAGTCACGGTTGTAAGTGTAAGGAATTGCTTTTAAGATGGTTAATATGGTATTTAATTCACCATATAATACTGCACTTTTGGCCCTTGCAATTTCAGCCACGTCAGGATTCTTTTTTTGAGGCATTATAGAAGATGTGGATGAAAATTCATCGGAAATGGTTATAAGGCCAAACTCATGGGTACTCCATAGAACCATTTCTTCACATATCTTACTAATGGTGGTTATTAGCATAGATAAATCAAAAACGGTTTCAGCAATGAAATCACGAGAACTCACGGCGTCCATGGAATTTTCCATGTAACTGTCAAATCCAAGAATTTCTGTGGTTATCTCCCTATTTATAGGGAAACTAGTAGTGGTCATGGCTGCTGAACCTAATGGATTTATATTAACTCTCTTGTAAGTATCTTTGAGCCTTTCATAATCTCTTTTAAGTGAATGGGTATAGGCCATTAAATGATGGGCAAATGTGGTGGGCTGGGCATGTTGAAGGTGAGTGTAACCTATTATTACTGTTTCAGTATGTTCACTAGCTAAATCAACTAATCCTTCTATAAAATCAAGAATATCTATTTGAATTTCTATTATTTTTTGCCTAAGCACTATCCTGAGATCAGTAGCTACCTGGTCGTTTCGGGACTTGGCAGTATGCATGAAACCTGCCTTTTTACCTATTTTAGCGGTAACATAATTTTCCAGGGCCATATGTATGTCTTCCACTGATGGATCCAGATCTAAAGCACCAATACCTTCACTTTTGAGCTCATCCAGCGCGTCCAATATTTCCTGTGCTGTGGAAGATTCAATAATACCCTGCTTGCTTAGCATTGTTGTATGGGCCCTATTACATTCAACATCTGCTTCAAATATGTATTTATCAAATTCTAAAGAAGATGTAAATGTAGCCGCATCTTCACTCATCTTTTTACCAAGTCTTCCAGCCCTTAAATTCACAAAAACACCTTTTTTACGTTTTATCCTTAATTTTTTGTTAATTATAATAAATTTAGTTTAATTTAATATTTATTTATGAATATCTATTATGAAACTATTTAATTATCAGTTATATTAAATATGCTGTAATTTAGGACGGTAATTGAAATAAATTAAAAAAATAAACTAACTCATTAAAAAAAATCTGATTTAAATTAAAAATAAAATTAAAAATTAGAAAAAAATTAATTATTTGTCTTTATTTTTCCATTCAGTGTATCCACACTTACCACAGGAGTATCTGTCACCGTGGTCAGCCATGAATACTCCGCTGGAGCATCGAGGACAAAAAGGATTTTTTCTATTTAATTTGTCATCTTTAATGTCGTAAAGTTCACCTTTTTTCATAATTATTCCTCCTCAGTACTCTCTGTTGAGGCTTCTTTATTTTTGTTAAGGACGTGTTCGGTTTCAACATCGTTTAAACTTTCTGCAGTCCCGTAAATTTTAGCGTAACCTTTGGCTTTACCTTCACCGAAGTGAGGTTTTACTTTATCTACCACTAGGAGGTTTTTATCCGCATCTAACATAGCTACTAGCTTGCTTTTAACGTCTAATACTTTAGGTGTGGATTCGCCTTGATATACACATTCAAAATCTATTTCGGTTCTATCTAAGAGTGGATTTTCAGTTTTTTTGATTATATTGATTTCCATTATTGTGCCTCCTCAAATTCATTGATTAATTCTTCAGCTTTTTTCTTTAATTTATTCGCTTCAACAACAACCAATCCTTCATTGGGTTGCCCATACAATACAACTGCATTTTCAGGGGCCATTAAAATACTGGGAAGGACCGCCAAGTCTTCCTCTCCTTCAACCACAATTAAAAAATTTTCCTTGCTGTTTGATGAAGAGCTAATAGCATGGTCTATGGTTTCCCATAGATCTTTAGTTATGGTTCCAGGTGGATTTTCAGCATTTAATATTGTTGCTTGATATTCTATTTCATGATCTGAATCCTTTCTTTGTATTCGATTATCTATTATTCCTAATCGAGGATATACTTGGGATTCAATAAGATTTCTTGTAGTAACATCACCAACAGAGATTATATAGTCATATTTTGCTAAAGAGTTTTTTACTTCGTTAAGGGAAGTGTATAGATTACCTAATGGATCTTTTAACTTTGATCTTAACTCTTTTGTTAGCATTAACACTATCTAACCCTCAGTGCATATTCTCCAGGGATGTTGATATTTAGTTCATGGGCTATATCTGAACGTTCGGGATCTATTATTATTAAAAGACCACTCCAGTTAGTTGATGTAGTTATATTACATACTGGACAACGTTCCTCTGTTGTTATACGTTTGCACCTTGTGCAAGCTTTCATACTCATTTCTTCTTCTTCCTTTTTTCTTCTTCAACCCATTCGAATCTTCCAAGTCCGGGTTGTCTCATGGTGAGACCAATTTTAATTTCTTTTGTAGAACGGCCTTTTAAACTTAGAGCCACTATTCTGGCACGAACTTTACTGCCTTCATCAAGAGTTTTTTTAGATTCTTTACCAAGAAGTGCTCCTCTTTTTCCATCATAATTGATGTAATCATCAGTAACCTGTGAAACGTGAACTAATCCGTCCATTGGCCCAATTCTAATGAATGCACCGAATTCAGCTATCTCAATAACTTCACCTTCTATTATTTCATGAAGTTCTGGTTTAAAGAATAGTGCTGTGAATTCAACTTCGTGGTAGGCTGCTCCGTCACCCATTATGACTTTACCTACACCAATTTCATCTATTGATTTGACGGTTACCATAAGACCTAATTTTTTATCTATTTTCCCAACATAGGCCTCATTCATGGTTTCAATCGCCACTTCTTCTAGAGGTTCTTCAAACCGGTGAGGGGGAATTCTCACGGTGTCCTCAATTCTGGATATATAATACAAATAGATCCCTCGGTTAAATTTCTTTTAATTTCATATAAAATTATCAAATAACAATAGGTTTATTAAAAATATAAAACAATTAGTTTATTTTATATCATCCTACTATTACTAACTATTCCTACTATTACTAATTGTTATATTAGTATATTATTATTCTTCCTTTTTATATAAATCTATGGAATGATTAATTGCTTCAAATGCCTTTTGGGCATTTTCCCAACCAAGTACTTCGGTTGTTTTTCCTTCAAGATGTTTATATTCCTTGAAGAAATGGGCAATTTCTTTTAATAAATGAGAAGGAACATCATCGATGTCTTTTATATCTGTGAATTTAGGATCGTTTAAGGGGACTGCAAGTATCTTGTCGTCCATGTCTCCACCATCAATCATTCTCATGATACCAATAGGCCGAGCTTCAATAATACATCCTGGGAATGTGGGTTGTTCCATAAGGACCATAATGTCCATGGGATCTCCATCATCATAGATAGTTTGAGGTATTAATCCATAATCTGCAGGATAAACAAATGGTGAATATAAAACTCTATCCAGAGCAAAAGACTCTAGGTCTTTGTCGTATTCGTATTTATTTCTTGATCCTTTTGGTATTTCGATTACTGCGTATACAACTTCCGGTATTGATGGTCCGGGTACAATATCTTTCCAGAGATTCACTAATATTCCTCCTTATTCATTGGAATTGGATAATGATATATAATCGTTAGTTAATTAAATTTATTTTTATTAATTTATTTATTAATTTCAAATTCTATTAGAATAATATTTCCATTAATAAATTTTTTATTTATATACTTATTTTATTCATATTATGATTATAATATTAATTTATTATAATAAATTTATTTTAAATGCCCATCTATGGCTAAATACTTTCTTTGCCTCAAGTAAACAACTTTTATTCCATTTTCTCTAGCTTTTTCTCTTAATTCTTTATCATTTGTACATAGAATTTTTGAAATCCGAATAAGAGCATCATCTACTTTTTCAGCTTTTTCTAATGGAATCTTTTTGATTTCAAAAGGATGAGATTTTGCCATTTTGAGGGCAATATTTGCTGCAATTTTATTTTTTCCTTTAGAACTTTTTTTAATGCCATGCAATTCATTTATAATGAAATCTGGCACAATTAGTCTGTAAGAAGGTAAAATCTTTTCCAGTTCATAGATTATATCTACATTGAACTGGAAGGGCATCATAAAAAATTTGCGTCTAGGACTGCCTCCTTGGAAGAATCAGTGTCCTTTGACTTAGATGATGATACCATATCCTATTAACCTCCATCTAGCACCAACTCTACGTGATAGAGCAACTCTGTCACCTTTTTCTGCAGCTACTGGCAGTTTAAGTGTTACTTTGGCTTTATTTCCAGCAGTAGTGACAACTCCTATAGTGGTGGTTGTTCCTGCATTTATCATGAGAGGTTCTTTGGCTTTGATGGGTTCTACTTCTCGTTCTTCCTTAGTACCAACTACTCGGTCTAATAAATGAACTTCCATTCCTAATTCATGCATGACTGGAGGTAATGTCTCTGGTTCTCCTGCAACAGAACCTGAAAGTGAATCTGCCTTAGTTAGTGCTGCATCCAGATTGGTTCCTATTCCAACCAGCCCACCAGGCCCTACTTCTTCAACATCTTCTCCACCAGCTATTAGGCCAGTGATTTTTGAGTGAAGACTGATCCATTTCTGTTTCCCATCTTTATTAATTTGAATACCTGGTTTAATTTCAATTTCGTCACCGACTTTTAGTGTTCCCTGAACTAGAGAACCTCCAATGACTCCACCTACCATAGTACTTGGATGAGATCCGGGTTTGTTAATATCAAAAGAACGAGCCACATATAACTTAGCTGGTTTGTCAGCAAATCTCTCAGGAGTACTAATCTTCTTTTCGATTAAATCAATGAGTATATCAATATTAGCGCCTTGTTGAGCAGACACTGGAATTATAGGGGCGTCTTCTGCGCATGTACCCTTAACAAACTCTTTAATTTCGTTGTAGCTCTCTATTGCTCTTTCTTTGGATACAATATCAATTTTGTTTTGAACTACTATAACTTCTTTAACACCAATAACATCCAATGCCATTAAGTGTTCTTTGGTTTGGGGTTGAGGGCAGTGTTCGTTAGCGGCAATAACCAGAACGGCTCCATCCATAATAGCAGCTCCTGAGAGCATGGTAGCCATTAAGGTTTCGTGTCCTGGGGCATCTACAAAGGATACTTTCCTCAGCATCTCGGTTTCCTTTCCACAATCTTCACAAACCAGTGCAGTAGTATAGCATTGGGGTTCCGCACATTCCGCACATTTACGGAAAGTAATGTCAGCATATCCTAAACGGATAGAAATACCCCTTTTTGTTTCCTCGCTGTGGGTATCGGTCCAAATTCCAGACAATGCCTTGGTAAGTGTGGTCTTACCATGGTCCACGTGACCCACTAGCCCTATGTTAATCTCCGACTGTATTTTCACAGATTACACCTATAATTTTTAATTAATTCTGTTTTAAAAAGTATATTAATATATGAATAATATTTAATTAAAATATTTTTTTTAATGTTATTAAATATTATTTTTTGAAGTATATCTATTCTTCCAATTATAATCAACAAATAAAAGATATTTATAATGATCTTTATTTATTTTAATAATCAAATAAGAAGAATTTTATTCTTCTTCAGAAGAACCTAAAATCTCGTCCAAAGGTTTTTCACCCGTCTTAGCAACGATTGTACTTATCTGAACGATATCATCGGATATGGTATTTCCTCTGACGGTTTTCCTTCTTCTTTCACCATCACGAGTTGGGTTGTATCCAATTCCACCAGATAATAAACTTCTGATTCTTCTAGGACCACTAACATCTTTTTTCATTGGGAAACCATTTTTATCGCTTCCACCAGTAATCTTTAAGGTGTATCCTTGTAAGCCTATCAAAGAACCATCAAATTCTTCTCCAAGGGTTAAACCCACTAATTTTTTGGATTGAACAGCGTCAACTTCTACTTGTAGACTTTTTTCTTTTTCTGAAACTACTACTTTAAATGCCAAATTCTCTCCTCCTTCTTATTTCTTCTCTTTTAATTTATAATATGAATATATTATCATTTATATTAGAAAGCCGGTTGCATTCCCCATTCCGGTTCTTCTTTCCGTTTTATATCCAGAGTTTCATGAAGAGTTTCATATTCATCTTCACTTAACTTTTCCTTAAGTTCTGTTTCCAGTATACGGAAGTGCTTCTCAGGAATGTCCACATAAAGAACATCACCCTCTTCAAAGTCTTTTCCATGGATAGCGTTTTTAATGGCCATGGCCACTTTTTGACCACGAGGAGTAGATTTTTTATTATCTCCCTTATCCTGCATACTTTCTACCTTACCCACAATCCCACCATCTTCTCGAATAAGGATGGCGCCCTGTTTCACAGTTCCACTTAAAACTTCAATTCCTGCAATAGCTGGTTTACTTTGCCTAAATACTAATTTGGGTATAATTCGTATTTTTGCAGGTTTGATAATGGCATCCAGCCATTCTTTCTTTCTCTTCTCTTCAATAGATTTAATCCATGCTTGATAATCTTCTGTAATTTGATATATTACATTACCTGCAAATACTTTTACATCGGAATTTTTTATTTCTGCCGCTGCGGATGGTAGGATTTTCACATTAAATGCAATAATCACTCCATGAAGAACATCTTCTTTTTGAACAATGTCTGCATCCACCACATCTCGACGGGAAACATCACCGATGTCAGCTATTCTTATGGGAATGTCTATATCTTTTAGTAAATTGACCAGGGCTTCTAAAGATCCTAATGTATCTGCTTTTACCAGAACACCGGTTTCTTCAGTGTCAATTTTTATATCATCAATTTCGCTAAGCATTTCTTGACGAACATTATCTAAATTTCCCCTTGAAACACGTAAAGGAGATCCAGCCACAACGTTTTCAATGTTAGGAGCTACAATTTTTATACCTGCAGCTGCCACAACTTCGTCAACTTTTTGGAATCTCTTTTTAGCTTCCCTTATTTCTTCGAGAGGTAAAGGCTTTAAAAGAGACCTGATTTTAGTGGTAATAACGTCGTCAGTGACCATAAGTGCAATATTATCATTCTTTTTAATAATTCCATCATATATGACTGCATCAATAGTTAATCCTAGTCCGACTTCTTCTTTAACTTCCAATATGGTTCCTTTAGCTGGTGCATTGGTTTCAATTTGTAACTGTTCCTGCAAGTATTGCTGGGCCAATCCCATAAGCATAGTAAGAAGTTCAGGTATGCCTTCACCATTTTTGGCACTAATTGGAATGATACTAACCTGAGAAGCAAAATCCGTAACTCTATCAAACCTTTCTGATTCAAATCCTTCATTATGAAGAATTCCCACCAATTCATATAAATTGGTTTCAAGGGTTTGTTGAATATTACTTGATTGTTTTGAAAACGTTTCCATAAATGAAGCACCTTCATGAACTTGCCATCCATAAGTCCTGTCTATTTTGTTAGCAGCGACAATAAATGGAGTTTTATACATTTTAAGTATATTCAGGGCCTCATAAGTTTGAGGCTTAAAACCTTCTTTCATATCAACAATTAAAATAGCTAAATCTGCCAGAGCCCCACCTCTTTTTCTAAGAGTGGTAAATGCTTCATGTCCTGGTGTATCAATAAAAAATAGTCCGGGTAGGGTATCTTTGATAGAGAGTTTATTTAAAAAGTCCCCACATATGTTTTCAATGATTTCCATTGGTATTTCTGTCGCTCCGATGTGCTGGGTAATTCCTCCAGCTTCTTTGCTTGCAATAGCACTGCCTCTAATAAAATCCAGTAAAGTGGTTTTACCATGGTCTACATGACCCAGTACTGATACAATAGGTGATCTAATTTTCATGGTAGGATCTCGGATATTCAATGGTTTCATTTAATATTGATTCAGATATTTGATTTAATAGTTTAACCAATGGAATATTAAAATTTATATGTATATATGCTGATTTAATACTGCTAATTAATCTAAGAACGAATATTTTGAATTTATTTTATAAATTCACATATTGTATTCTAATATTTGCAATATAATCACTTAATATTTAATGTATTATTCAAAGAAGAGAAAAATGGGGTTTATAATTCGTAGATTAAGTTAGTATCAGGCATTTCATATTCTACGATTTCAGTCTCATCAAAGAACAGAGCGATTTCTCTTTCTGCTGATTGTGGAGAATCTGAAGCGTGGATAATGTTTCTACCCATATCTAGAGCAAAATCTCCTCTTATCGTTCCTAAATCAGCTTCTTTTGGATTGGTTGCACCAACCATTTTCCTGATTAAACTGATGCAGTCATCGCCTTGAATTACCATTGCTAATACTGCGGAAGATGTGATATACTCTACTAAACCACCGAAGAAAGGTTTCTCACTGTGCTCACCATAATGCTCTTTAGCAAGATCTTTACTAATATGCATCAATTTAGCAGCGACAATTTGGAGTCCTTTTTCTTCAAATCTACTTAATACTTGTCCCATTAACCGTCGTTGGACAGCATCGGGTTTCATCATAACGAAACTTTTTTCCATCATTCTTTAACCCATTTGACTTTTCTTGGAACTCTTCCAAGTTTAATCATATTCTTTTCGCATTTGCTTCCACAAAAGAAGTATACTGTACCATCTTTTTTAACATACATGGATCCAGTCCCTTCTTCCATGTCCTTTTTACAGAATGAACATACTCTCATGCACAACACCTTTCCTTGGTAAGATTAAGGAGTTCTAATCTCCTTGGCTTCTCGAATGGTGTCTAGTAACATTAAAACGTCACCTTCGCGAATAGGTCCCATAATATTACGGGTAAGTATTCTGCCCTTATCTCTTCCATCCAGAATCCTGCATTTAACTTGCATGACTTCGCCAGTCATCCCAGTTCGTTTTAGGACCTCAATTATTTCCGCTGGAGTTCCTTCTTCCATATAATCACCTTTAGATTAAATTGAAAAGCTAATTGCTTTTCGGTAAAAATAGTTTGGAATATAATATTATTTATATAATAATATTATTTCTTGAGTTCTTCGATTTTTTCCACAACGTCTTTTACAAGGTCTTCGCCTTCTCCAGCGTCAATGATACATGCTGAAGCAGTTCCGACGTTTAAACCAGCTGCTCCGCCTACTTCATCTTTAGTAGGTAGGTATGCGTAAGGAATTTCTTTTTCCTCAGCTAGTACTGGTATGTGAGCGACTATTTCTGCAGGTTCCACATCTTCAGCAACTAAAACTAATAGTGCGCTTCCCCGTTCAATGGCCTTGGTAACCTCGTTGGTTCCTTTAGCCACCTTACCGGTGTCTCTTGCTATTTCTAATGCTTCTGCAGCTTTGTCAGCTAACTCTTGTGGTACTTCGAATTTTACGTAAATTGCTTTTGCCATATTATTTACCTCCTTTTTCATCTGGTATTTACCATCCATCGGCAAATATCGCAACAAAAATCTGTTTTTTTAATGTTGCGAGTTCACAAATCTGTGATTTGTAATTAGTACTTTTATACAATATTCATATATAAAAGTTGCTGATTTAACAGCTTAATTATGGATTAAGAGTGATTTTAAAAATCGTATTTGATTGATATAAAAATTTTTATCCATAATTTAAAAAGTTCTAAACCAAAATTAGTCTAGAGAATTAGACATATCATAGGTTGAGATTTATCCCTTATAAAGTTTTTCTATTAAGAATTATTAATTCATAATTAAAACTAGGATTGATAGTAATTATATAAAAAACTTATTTTCTGGAGATTTTTATTTATTTAAATAATTTAATTAGGTCTATTTTATTTTAATACTAACATTTTGAAAGATTATAATTAATTAAATGTTAAATATATAAACTAATTTATAAAAATGATTTCTTAAATTTTTAAAATTGAATGATCAAGTAAAGTAATTATAATTAATATTAAGTTTAATATAAATTCAAAAAAATAGATTCAACCTTTTTAGATTAATTTGAGTATCAAAAATAAATTTAAAATAAAAGAAGGGCAGTTATTAGTCTCAATTAGAGTCTTTTAACTGCTAATTCAATGTCAGAAGCTTTTACAGTTTTTCTTCCAGCATGTTTTGCTAGTTTGACGGCTTCTGCTGCAATAGCTTCGCCTTTTGCTTCTAGAGCTTTAGCTAATTCTTCTCGAGCGTCATCGCTCACTCTTTCTGCACCAGCATTTTTTATTATTCTTCCGATTGGAGCAATTGGTAATTCCATATTTAATCACCTCATTTTATGTAATATAAACTGTATTAATACTCCTATATAAATTTATCGTTAATTTATGGGATTTTTGACAAATTTATATTGTATCTGCTCATGATAAGGTGATTTATATTGTTTTGGGTGAGTATGTAACTAACCATATGATATTTGGCCAGTCTTGAAAAAAAGATAAGTTTTTATTGGTTGAATTTCCCTAAAAAGAACTTAAAAAATTAAGAAATTAAAAGAGTTATTATCTCCTTATAATTTCTGATAACTTATTAATATCGGCTTCAACCTCTAAAGGTTCCACACAAGCGTTAATTGCAGTGTTTGGATCCTTTAATAGATGTCCAGTTACTATACAAACTACTTGTTCTCCTTTATCAACAACGCCCTCATCAATCAGCTTCATAAGGCCTGCTATGGACGCAGCAGATGCTGGCTCAACACCAATTCCTTCTTTCTGGGCAAGTAATTTTTGGGCAGAAAGTATCTCTTCATCACTAACTGTTTCTGCATGTCCATTGGAATCATAGATGGCCCGGAGAGCTTTCAGTGAACTTACCGGTGCACCAATTCTAATTGCTGTAGCCACGGTTTCAGGATTTTCTATAGCTTCAATTTCAGTTTTACCTTTTTGATATGCATTTACTATCGGACAAGCTCCTTCTGCTTGAATACCAGTCATCATAGGCCTATCTTCAATAAAACCTGCTTCATAAAACTCGCTAACTCCTTTCCATATGGCAGAAATATTTCCAGCATTTCCGACAGGCAATATAACTCTGTCGGGAGACTTCCATCCTAAATCATCTACTATTTCAAATCCAATGGATTTCTGTCCTTCTAAACGGAATGGATTTACTGAATTGAGTAAATATAATTGCCCTTCCAGTGCAAGAGCAGTAATTGCATCTAAAGCTTCATCGAAATTTCCTTTAATGGATAGAACTTCTGCCCCATGGAACATGGCCTGGGCCAATTTTCCCAGGGCAACTTTACCTGATGGTAGAAGAACCACACATCTTAGTCCGGCACGTGCTGCATAAGCGGCCAAAGAAGCAGAAGTGTTACCAGTAGATGCACATCCTACTGTAGATACTCCTAGTTCCATGGCCTTGGTAATACCTACACTCATTCCCCTATCTTTAAAACTACCTGTGGGATTAGAACCTTCCACTTTAACATAGAGATCTATGCCCAGTTCACTACCTAGTTTGTCACATTTAACAAAAGGAGTTCCACCTTCTTCCAGACTGACAATTTTTGTCTCATCCACAGGCATAAATTCCTTGTATTTCCACATGGTCTGTTTTCTGCAACTGAATATATCCTTGGAGACATCAGGATTACAAATTACTTCTAAAACAGATCCACAATCTGTGCAGGTGTAAATTATTTCATCATTACTGTATTCTTTTCCACAAGATACGCATTTTATCATGATATTCACCGTAATTATTTTTTATAATTCTTTTTAGCTGCTTGTTGACATGAATTAATTAAATTATTAAATGAAGAATAACTGAATAACAGTATTTAGGCATTAAAATCAATCTAATATTTTTTTTAAGAAGTTGTTTATTCTAATTTTATTATTAACAAATTTATTATCATTTATTTATAATTCTGTTATTTCTTGATGGGTTAAAAATTTAATAAATAATACTTGTTGGTTTAAATATTTCCTTTTATGTACTGATACCAAGCAATAGTGAAATTGGCCTCAATTACGGCTGCAATTAACAATAGAATAATAGCAATTCCTAAAAGAATTAATGATTCTGTTAATTGATCTTTTTGATTATTATATACATATTCTAATTTTCCCCAAAAAGATCCATACCATGTTTCTTCTATTAGGTCTCTTAAGAAAGTATATACAAAATTAGCCAGTCTAAAACCTGCTCCGCCCGCAATTATAAAGCTTATAATTTCAAATATTCCATGAGGAATAGTTAAAAGGATAAAATCTGCAAGGGGTGCTTGTGTAGCAAAATATCCAATGAAAGCCCCATTTATAAATATAAATATTGCAGTGATAGATCCCAGAGCGATTCCACCAGCAAATAACTTGAGAAGGACCTCTAAATTACTGAAAAAAATTGAAAAAGTTTCTATTTTTATTTGACCCTCCATAATACTTTTTTTAAATTGCTGTTGAAGTGGAACCATTAAAAAATCAAGTAGGTGCAAATATCCTATAAACATTGATCCAAAAAATATGACTGCTGAAAGAGCAAAATACTTTTCGTTATGTTTGTAAATGGCATTTAGTGTACTTTCGTGCCGTTCTTTTTTTACCATGCAATTCCTCTGTGATTTTAATTAATTATATTTAAGACTATTGAATAAAGATAATTATGAAATTTTAGTTATTTAAAATGTTTATTAATTGAATACTTAATCTATTATATTCTATTATCACTGTTTATATTATTGTATTTAATTAATAACCTTTTTTGTAATTATTTATATTTAAAAATTTGTTTGATAATTCTTTAATAATTAAATTAAGTGTTTAATAAATGTTTTAATCTGTTTAAAAATATATAGGCCTTTTTTATTTTAATTAATTCTAAATAATATTTAAATCTAGAACTTCATTTTTTATATTTTAAAATAATTAAATTAAAAAAAATTTACAATTAATATAAAAATTTAATTTTAAAATAAATAAAAAATAACTTGGAAAAAATATGAGAAATAGGATGCTTAACAGACTTTTGCATCATCTAAAACTTTCTCAGCAATTTTTGCTCCTTTTTTCCTTTTTGATGAAAATTCTTCAAAGAATTTTTTCATTAAGTCTGCGGTATGGGCCTTACATTCGCCGCACATAATATTCCCACTTTTACAGTCTTCCAGAATCTCCCGTAGTTTTTCATCAGATTCCATTAGGTGATATAATAACATTTCATAAATCACGCAGTGGGTCGGGTCGCCCCCTTTTTCTTGTTGTTCTTTAAGACTTTCCCTACCACCGGTTTTTGCTGTTTTCACTTTATTTTCAGCTTCTTCAATACTATCACTTAAAAATATGGCTGTTTTGGGTTGGCTACTGGACATCTTACCACCAGTGAGGCCAGTAATGAATCTATGGTATGTGGAAGATGGAGCTATGAAATTTAACTGATTTTTAAATCGATCGGCAATATCCCTAGTCAAGCGTATATGTGGGTCTTGATCAGGTCCAACTGGAACAACAGTTGGTTTTGGACCTCCGAATTCTTCTAATTGGGGGTGTAATATATCTGCCACTTGAATGAGAGGTGCCTGCATGTGGGCCATATTGGTAGAACCATTAAAACCATAAATAGCTTTCATTTCATTAAATGTGACTTTTTTGGATAAAACATATGCTAAATCATTCACTAACAAATTTTTGGACTGAAGATAAACATTGATATTGGATTTTTTAAAGTCAAGGCCCAGAGCAATATAATTGGTAATGTATTCGTTTATGGCCAGTTCTCTGGAGGCTTCAAAATCTACTCCACGGGCAGAGTAAGATTCCATATCTGCAATGGGGATGTAAATATCAGCTCCGTGATTTTCGTACCATATTATTTGATCAACAACCATCTTATGGCCAATGTGCATTTTTCCACTGGGCATCATTCCAGTTATTACGGCAAAATTTTCTTTATATCTTATTGCTTTGACTATTCTACCATAATCGCGCTGGCCAAATATGATTCCCCTACGCATTAGTAAATGGGGATCATTTAAATCATTTAGTAAATCTTTAAATGGTTTAATACCAAATTGTTGTACTAATTTCTCGTAATCAACGTTAGAAGAGCCCCAAGGGTCTATCAAATGAATCACCTTATTTAATTATAAAATTGACTTCAATAATTTATTTTTAAATTTATAATAATTTTATTATAATAATGTTTATTTAGTATATTTTTACTAATGGATTTAATTAGACCTTATTTTTTTTTAAACTTATTTTTTAAAAGAAATATGTATCATGGGCGAACCCATTCTATATTATAATAAGTTATATCTCCTTCTTCATCCACCACGGCTAGCATAAGATTCTTATTGACTCCATGAGCCACCCTAACATAGCTGGAAAAGTCCATAACATTTAAATCATAGTTTTCGGATATTACTCTGACTAAAAAATCAGAATGGCCGTCTCCAGGAGATTTTCCTCTTTCATATAGCCTGAACTCTGACCCGTACTTGAAACCAGTTTTAACTATATATCCTCTGTTTCTAAGGTCTTTAAAAACCTTGTATTTGCTGTATAAACCCTTTTCTTTTAATAGGGATGTTAATTCATGTAAGGAATATTCTTTTTCTTCTTCAAAAATGGAAATTTTTCCCTTTTCTAATAAAAATACAGCTTCTATTAATGATAATTCAAGACGATCATTTTCCAACCTTCCAAAATGACTTTTTTGATTTATTTTCACGGAGGATGGATTAAATATAGTTACTACATCTTGAGATAATTCAGAACGCATTTATTCACCTTTAAAATATAATTAGATGATTATATATCATTATTAAACAAAAATGTCAAATTTAAGCATTTAAAATATTAAAATGGTTAGGATTATAAAACATTTATAAATTCAAAACATTTTATTTGATTTATAATCTAATTTATAATCTTTAATTTGTTTTAATTGTATATGTTGTTCATTTCTTTAAGATTTGCTTACTCTATTATAGCATGCCTTTTTTTAAGGTCTTGTTCTTTTTTACCTAGAAGTGCCATGAATTCGGCTATCAGGCCATCCAGAAACAAGTGAGTACTGTCTTCGAATAGAGTTCCCATAGGAGTTAGATCATCGTAATTACCTTTTAAAACATTGGAAGTGTAATGTTTCCATGGTTCCTTTGTTTTACTATCAATACTTATTACCACATTAAGTAACTTACTTAAAGTTGATTCTAGGTTAGCAGTTATTCCTATTACACTTGCACCCACATCTTTAGAAGTTTCAGCAGCTAAAGTAACGGTTTTTGTTTCTCCAGAACCAGATATGGCGATTAAACAGTCGCTATCTTTAATAGCAGGGGTGGTTACATCACCTACTACATACACGGTGAAACCGAGGTGCATTAAACGCATGGCAAACATTTTACCTACTAATTCAGAGCGACCAGTACCTACAATAAACACACAGTCTGAATTTATAATGGTTTCAATCATTTGAGAGACTTGTTCTTCCTCAATCTTGTTAATAACAGCCAGTGCATGTCTGGTAATTTCTTCAGTTGTTTTTTTTATGATTTCCATTTTTTCACTTGATTAGGATTTATTTAATGCTCAGAACTAATAAATAAATGGTTTATGTCTAAATATTCTATTTAAAGACCTGTAATTCTAATACCGGCTAATCTGGTTTTGTTTCTAATATTTAAATTTATTAAAAGAGGAGTAATTTTTTCTACAATACGGGCATTTTCCAGAGGCCCGCAATCAATAGATTTAACACCAGGTATTTTTTCAGCTAACTCCATTACAATGGTTTTAGATTCAGAATCGTCTCCAGATATTAGACAATCGCATTTTACATCTTCTTTAATATTGGTTAAACTGGCAGAACTCACATTGTTAAATGCTGAAACTACAATGGTGTTTTTATCCTTTAAAATTTCGGCAGTTCTCTCTGCCGCAGATCCTTCCCATAAATCTATGTATCTGGTGCTCTTACCACCCACGCATGTTTCTAGTGGCACGGTTGCATCAACCAGGATTTTTCCTTCTAAATAATCTTTTATACTATTAAGTGTAATTTTCTGAGCTTGTAGGGGAACGGTTAATATTACTATATCTCCCTGAGCAGCAGCGTCCTGATTGGTCATCCCCTGGATACAATCAAGTTCTTCACCCTTAAGCATATTATGAATGACGTTAACACTATTTTCAGCTTTTTTAATATCTCGGGATCCTAAAAGAACCTTTTCTCCTGATTTTGCAAATCTCAATGCCAGTCCAAATCCTTGATCCCCGGTTCCACCTATTATAGCCACTTTCATTTTTTCACCAATTTAAAAATAATGATATAAGAATAATTATCATATAATGATTTAATTTCATATTATAAAAATTAATATAATAATTGTTTGATAAGAATATCTAAATGAATTTTATTTAAAATTAACTATTAATATTTATCTTAAATTATTTTTAATTCAATAAATATTATTTTCAGCAGAAATTAAGCTTGTTATTTGATTATTTAAATCAAGATCCTTAATTTAGATTTTATTTTTCAAGAACCTTAGACTTTCTAAAACTTCTTCTCTATTTTTAACTTCTATAGTTAAAACACCATTATAATTTATTTTATTAAGATTTTCAACTAGATTATCAAAGTCAATAGTTCCCTTACCCAGTGCTTCGTGATTATCAAAAGATCCATCATTATCTGACAAGTGTATATGCCTTAAACGGTCAGATTTAACCATTTCTTCAGCTGAAAATCCAGTATTATGGGCGTGACCAACATCTAATGTCATGAATACTCCTAATTCTTCAACAAGATCATTAAGTTGGTTTATATCTTTAAATAAGTAACCTTCCATGTCAGGCATGTTTTCCACACACATTTTTATTCCTATTTCATCAGCATAATCAGCACATTCACGCAATGAGTTGAAATTGTTCTCTATAATTTTTTCTTGGAATATTCTGGCCAGAAATGGAACTTGACCGGGATGCACCACTACAATATTTGCATTTAATTTATGGGCCAAATTAATAGATTTTTTAACCTGTTCTATAGATGCCTTTCTAATGGATTCATTGGGAGATGCCAGATTCATATCTGATATGGGGCTATGTAATGTTGTTTTTATAGTGTAGGATTCAAATATTTCACTTTGAACTTCATTTAAAGGATATTCATTGATTATTTCACAGTAATCTACCTTTAAATCTTCTAAAAATGGTAAAATATCCTCCAATGGATTTGGATAAAGTGCAAGTGTGGAAACTCCAATTTTCATTTTAATCTCTCTAACTTTTAAAATTATTATAATACTATAATATATGTTATAATGGCACTAAATGCCATCAGTAATGTTTTATAAAAGGAATATCCGTATTTAATCAATAAAAAGAATTTTTTCATTGATCAAGTCTTATACGGGCACTGACCGGAATATTTCTTTTAAGGGCTTTAATTATAATATCTGCCAATTCAATATCTTTTTTAATTTTTATTGATCCTTTTTTACCGACAGTTGCTGTGAATAAATATTCTTCTTCTACAATGATCTCAAAAGAGGTTCCTATGGCATCTTTTCCAAAGTTAAGCACTACATAGTTTCCAGATAGTTCCACAGGTATTTCAATTTGGTCTTCCATAACTTCTTGAGATTCTACTTTTTGAGATTTTAAGGGTTCTATTCCAATTCCTATTCCTATTCTTTTTTCTAATTCGTCAATGTTTCTTCCTTTTTTACCAATAATTTTAGGAATATGTTTTTCTTCCACCCATACCGTGGCCCTTTTATCGGATTTGACTTCAACTCGGAATTTAGATCCTGGAACTCTCCTTTTAAATTCCCTTTCAATTTCTCTCTCAGCAATTTTTTGTACCGGACTTCTATCTTGTGAAACAGGTGCTGCGGCTGCTCCCACATCCATAACTATGGTCTGTTCACCATAGGTGTAAATCTCATTTACCAGTTCTCCGGTTCCAAAGTCCCTTATTTCTATTAAAGGTCGGGCCAAATCAGCTTCAGTCATTCCGGTAGGAACTTTTACTGTCATTTTTACGTCATAAATGGCCTTTACTTTTCCTTCGTCAATGAAAATTGTAGTGTCCACTACGGAAGGTATAACTCCCAGTTCAACTCGCCCGATAATTCTTTGTATGGCATCAATTGCTCTAGTAGCGTGTACTACTCCAATCATTCCCACACCCGCCAATCTCATGTCGGCAAATATACGGAAATCCTTGGATTTACGCAATTCATCGTATATAGTATAATCTGGCCTTACTAATAACAGAATATCTGCTGTTTTTTGCATGTCCTTTTCAATAGGAGCGTATTGGGTTATTTCATTTCCAACCTGCAAATCCCGGGGGGATTCCATGGTTTTTACAATGGATCGCAAGTCTTTGCTGTAAAAATCTGCTACTGCCTGAGCAAAAGTACTTTTACCAGCACCAGGAGCACCTGAAATTAATACTCCCTTTGCAGTATCTCTTAAACGTGCTATTAATTTATCTGGAAGCTTATAATCTGCCAGTGAAACTCGGGTTATGGGCCTAACTGCAGTTATCTCAAAACCGTCTGAAAATGGAGGCCTCGCAATGGAAATCCGGTATTCCCTAAATTGGACTACGGTAGCACCTTGCATTTCAATTTCAATGAAACTTTTAAAATCACTTTTAGCTCTTTCTACAATTTCACGAGCCATAGCATGAATCTCAGAGTGCCTTAAAGGCTTAGAACCAAGATTAACTAAATTTATATTTCCTGGAGTACCCTTTTTGGCCATAGGTACCACACCTTCTTTAAGGTGAATGGACATGGTGTTTTTATCGAAATATTTGCTTATTTCTAATTCTTCATAGGCCATTATCTCTTGCTTGATGTAGACAACGTCCAGGCCCTGTGCTTTACCTACTTCTGATTGTACCCGGTCACTGGTAACTAGAACTGCATCGTGTTCCCTAGCAGTGCCTCTAATCATGGCGTCGATTTCTCCGCCTCTAGAAAGGGAAATTTCTTCTAGGGTTGGCCTTCTTCCCACAAAAGTTAGAGATATGGTGGCTTTTTTACTGAGTTCCTGAAGATTTTTTAACTCTTCCAAGCCATTAAAACCAGTTTCTCTACCTCTATTCGCCTGGTATTCCAACTCAGATACAACTGCTTCTGGTACAATAACTTCACTGCCTCTAAATTCTTCTTCCTGCACGATATTGGTGATTCGGCCGTCAACGATAACGCTGGTATCTGGTACAATTCTCATTTACCTCTCCCCATAAATTTCTTTTGGCTCAAAAATTTTCTTCCCAATTTTTTCAAACTTTTCTGTATCATTTAATTTATCCAAATCATCTAAATCAATTTTTCTGTAAAAACATGAATAGTAACCTGTGTGACAGGCTCCACCTTCTTGTTTGACTTTTAAAAGGATGGCATCCTCGTCGCAATCAACCCTAACTTCTTCTACAAACTGGATATGGCCTGAACTTTCGCCTTTTAACCAGAGCTTATTACGCGATGTGCTCCAATAATGGGCTTTTTTAGTCTCTAAAGTTTTCTTTAACGCTTCTTTATTCATATAAGCAACCATAAGAACTTCTGAAGTTTTAAAATCTTGAGATATGGCAATGATCAAATTTTGACCATTAATATTGTGTTTAAAATTTAATGGAATAATAACTTCTCCTCAATTAACTTTTTATTTACAGTAACTATCAACAGTAACTATTTATTCTGAGTTAGAGTGTTTTTGAAATGTGTTCAACTATATTTTCTACTAGGATAAACTCTTGATTTCCGGTTTCCATGTCTTTAAGAGTTATATTTCCTTCTAAAAGATCCCTTTCTCCCACCAATATTACATATCTGGCTTTTAAGTGGTTGGCAAAGGAAAGAATTTTTTTGAATTTTCGTCGGCCCAAATCAACTTCAGTGGAAATACCTGCACTTCTGAGTTTTTGTGCAATTTCAAATGATTTTGATCTAGTTGCATCAGATATTGGTGCTACAAATACATCTGTAGCTCCATTAGTGGTAGAAACTTTTTCCTCAAACATAAGAGCATTCATTAAACGATCAAATCCAAAGGCAAACCCAGTTGACTCTATTTTTTCCCCGCCAAATGTTTCAATAATGTTGTAGGTTCCCCCACCACAAATTTGTTTCTGTGCTCCTAATTGTGGGACGTAAACTTCAAAAACCATTCCGGAGTAATAGTCTAAACCTCTGGCAATTCCTAAATTGATTACTACATTGTTATTTTCTTTATCTCCAATGTTATCAATTCCAAAATCATTTAATGTATTTAAAAGGGCTGAGAATTCTTCAAGGGCTTCTAAAACAAGTTTTTTATCAGAAATTTGTTCTCTGACTTTATCTAATACTTCTGAGCCGCCTTTCATATCAATAATCATTAAAAGGATACCAGTGGTCTTATCATCCATTTCTATTTTATGGAGATAATTTTGAAGACCATATTCGTCTCCTTTATCAATTAAAGCCATTATTTGATCTTGATCTGTTCCTTCTACCTGGGCCTCTTTTAATAGTCCCCTTAAAATTCCTAAATGGCCCACATGGATTTCATATCCTTCCAGGCCAAGTTCTTCTAATGATTGAGATGCCAGGGCAATGACTTCTGCATCAGCTTCCGGGGTTTTCCCTCCAATCATTTCGCAACCAAACTGCCAGAACTGACGATATCTTCCTTTTTGCGGCCTTTCGTATCGAAAACAGCTTCCATAATAATACATTTTAATGGGTTTTGGAGATTTTTGCATTTCATTCATGAAAACACGAGCTACAGGGGCTGTGATTTCAGGGCGAAGTGTCAGTTCCCTTTCACTTTTGTCTTTAAAGTTGTAAAGTTGATCTACAATTTCCTCTCCAGATTTCTTGGTAAAAAGTGATAAATCTTCAAATAAAGGAGTTTTTATCTCCTGATAAGCATAAGTTTCAAAAACCTTCTTTAAAGTAGATTCTACTTGTTTTCGTTGTTTCATTTCTTCAAAGAGGAAATCTCTTGTTCCTCGCGGTTTTGATAATTCCATTAAATTCTTCCTCCAGAGGATAAATTTGATAAGTTTATTAAATTTAATTATTTTATAATATTTTTTTTAATTTTATTCTTTTAATACAATAAACAATTTGAACTTAAAAGAATATAATGATTTAGCTGTTTAATGGGATATAAATTTCTGTAGGAAAATATTTAGCAATAAATAATGGCTTTAATAGATTAATATAGTCTGGAATTAGGGATATTGTACCCAAACTTCACAATCATCCTTAAAATAAACTTATTATTAATTTATTGAATAGAATATTAATTAATTTAAATGAATAATCAGTATTTGATTACTCATAATATTTTAAATATTCTTTTAACATTTTAGGAAATGAATTAGCATTTAAAAATCTAAGTCCCAATCTTTCGGCCCAGACCCTAATTCCATCATCAGCAGCCACTACACCAGCACCTAATTCCTTAGCTAGAAGCAGTACATCAAGATCGGGGGCACTGTCCAGAGTTCCTTTTCTAAGTGCAGCCCGGTATTTTTTTCGGAAGTCTTTTATGGCTTTTCCAATGATTTCCATTTCTATTTTGTTCTTTTCTTCCCCACGAGAGGTCATTACCATGGATTCCATTGCTGCTTCCCATATTGCTGTTTCAGAAGTTTTCATTCCTTTATTCATCCTCTCTCTCATGTCCTGTACATATTCAAAGAAAATTTCTGAGGGAATCTGAGTATCATATCTATTAGGAGTTTTTTTAACAATCCATGTTTCGGCCTTTACCATCACTTCTTCAGGACATTCATAGCGGGCCATGTAATCTGAAAACTCTTTATAAGTTACTGGGGGCATGTGGCAACTGATATTGAGTTTTATTCTGGACCTGGCCAGTAAATCTAGCATTACATCAACTGATTTTGTCAAATCACCATTTCCCATGTCATCTCTTAATACATTATCTGTAAAAGCAGTTGTATCCAGAACAAATCTCTGTTTTGCAAGCAAAATTTCACACTCCCCTAAAGTTCCCCTAAAACATATTAATTTTTATAATCTGGTCTAGATCAAATAGGTGCATTGACTCTAACTAAACCAAAATATCCATATGGGATTAGTTTATAATCAATATTTACTAAGATTAACTCAATTAGTATTTGATTTCAAATTTATTTAAGTTCTAACACTAATTTTATCTAAAAATAGATTAATATAATTAATGGTACTCTAATTAATGATGGGACTTTTAAAATATGGGTTAATAAATATTTTTATACAATTATTTTAGAAAATCAACTAAAATAGACAGATTAAGTAGAATAATTATAAAAATTATAAACTAATATTAATTATAATTAATTAGGGGATTAATCTGATAATTAGTTAATTATAATTAAATCTAGGACTAATTGGAGAATGGGAAGATATGATAACTGGAAAAACTAATATTGTGGGTTTAATTGGCGATCCTGTAGAACACAGCATGTCCCCACCAATGCATAATGCCGCTTTTGAATATTTGGGACTGGATTTTGCTTATGTTCCCTTCAATGTTAAAACTACTGCGCTAGGTGAAGCTATTAAATGCGCTAGTGCTCTGGGAATCAAAGGCCTCAATGTAACCATTCCTCATAAAACCAATGTCCTGGAATTTTTAGATGTGGTAGATAATCCTGCAGAACTAATTGGAGCAGTCAATACTATTAAATTTGTCAATGGTAAGATTATTGGGTATAATACTGATGGTATTGGTGCTGTAAGGGCATTGGAAGAAGTTGTTCAGGTGAAAAATAAAAAAGTGGTTTTGGCGGGAGCTGGTGGAGCGGCCCGGGCAGTGACTTTCCAATTAATTCTTTCAGGAATTGAAAGCATTACTATAATTAATAGAACTCTTGAAAAAGCTTTAAAATTAAAAAATGAAATTGAATCTAAGATTGATTCAAATATATTCTATGGTAATTTAGAAATTTTAGAAAAAGAAATTTCAAAGGCAGATATATTAATTAACACCACACCCATTGGTATGTATCCACATACTAATGATAAACCTCTGGCCAATGCAAGTATGATGCATTCTGATCTGGTGGTTAATGACCTGGTTTATAATCCTATGGAAACTGTTCTTTTAAAGGAAGCTGAAAAGGCAGGGGCTAAAAGTGTTTCTGGATTAAAGATGTTACTTTATCAAGGCGCAGAGGCATTTAAAATATGGACTGGCCAAGAACCCCCAGTAGATATTATGGAAAAAACATTACTTGCTTTATTATAATTATTATTTCAAAAAATCATTTTTAAAGATTTATTATAGTTTTAAAGTCATAAATACATCTGCATCCGAATCATATCTTTACATTGGATACCATTTTCATATATTTCTTCTTTATAGTGGTGTTTGATAAAAAAATCAGAGTCTACCCCTACAATCCGAAAACCACATTTTTGGTATAAAGCTATTTGATTTATTCCACAATTTCCAGTTCCAATTTCGATGATTCGGGTTTCCACTTTCATGGCCATAGATATAACATAATTTATTAGTTGTTTACCAATTCCTTTTTTCTGAAATTCTTCTCTAACGGCAATGTTTACAATTTCCAAAGTCTTTGGTCTGGTGGGCATTATAACAATTATCCCTACCACATTGCCACTTTTTTTCGCCACATATAGTTGGCTACGGCCAAGATAATCATTTAACATCTCTTTAGAAGAATCTCCTAATAATAACAACTCATAAATGTTATTATCTATTTCTTCAATCTCAATCTCTTCAATCTGAATTTTAAGTGTCATTGAATAATCCTTTTTATTATTTTTATTATTATATAAAATTCTAATTTTTTAAAAAACTGATGATACTGATAAAAAAAGTTAATTTTAAGTTTAATTATAATTATGACTTATTTTTTATTTTAATTTCTTTTATGGCCTTTTCAAGTGCAATCTCAAATCCATGAGATTCTCCATTTGAATTTTCGAGGGCTTCTTGAAGATAAGGAAGTGCTTCTTCGTCACCTATTGTTCCCAGGGCATTGGTAGCATTTACTCGGACAAAATAACTCTCATCATTTAATGAATTAACCAGTGCTTTCACGGCCACATTATCTCCAATTTTACCCAGAGAAGTTACGGTACAGGCCCTTAATAAATAATCTTCCTCTCCTAAAATTTCAGTTAATGGTATGACTGCTTTTGCATCCCCTAAACTGCCCAAGGCATCTACCACTTCACATTTAACATTCAAAGTACCGTCTTTTAAGGCTTCAATTATAGGTTCAACGGCTCTTTTATCTCCAATTGCGCCCAGAGCCAAGGCCGCTGTTTCTCTAACATGCCAGTAACTATCTTTCAACATTCCAATAATTGGATCAAGTGCCTTTTTATTTCCAATTCGGCCCAGTGAAAGAGTAGCTGCCTTACGAACAGGCCAGTAATCATCATTTAAACAGTTGATTAAGGAATCAACAGATTCTTCGGATTTAACATCTCCTAGAATATATGCTGCCTTTTCTCTGATTCGATTATCTTCATCCAGTGCTTTTATGAGGCCACTAACATCTTTTTCGTCCCTCATTTTTTCCAGATCTTCTATGGAAATCATGGTATTTTCTCTTATAGCTTATTTAATTAATTATTATTTAATTTTCAATAATAAAGTTTTTCTGTTTATTTTTAAGGCCAATACATTGCTTTTAAACAAATGTGTTGATTCATGTCTTTATGGAACTATGAAAATTAATTTTTAGTAAAATACAAAGTAAATATGATATAGATCATAGTTATTGAAAATAATTTTCAACTAAAGCATATAATTAATAAGTCCCTAAACAAATTAAAATAAGAATAAAATTATTTAAAAATAAGTTTTTTATAAATAAATATAATAAAATTGATTAGTACTATAAAATATATTATAACTCTAAATCTTATTTAATAGATTAATACTCTTTTTAATGAGTTATTAACTAATAAATTGTTGAATTGATGTATATTAAATTAATTGACATATATTAAAATTATTAACGGTGATTTCATGAGTGGACCATGGGTAGAAAAATATAGGCCAGGCAATCTGGATGAAATTGTAGGTCAAGAACATATTGTTGACAGGCTTAAAAGATATGTAGAAGAAAAAAGCATGCCTAATCTCATGTTTACTGGACCTGCAGGTGTGGGAAAGACAACCACTTCATTGGCACTAGCAAAATCAGTTTTAGGAGAATACTGGAGACAGAATTTTTTAGAACTCAATGCATCTGATGCCAGGGGAATTGACACAGTAAGGACCCATATTAAACATTTCTGTCGATTAAAACCAGTGGGAGCCCCTTTCAGGATAATTTTCCTGGATGAAGTGGACAATATGACTAAAGACGCCCAACACGCTCTTAGGCGAGAAATGGAGATGTACACCAAGACCGCTTCATTTATATTGTCATGTAATTATTCTTCTAAGATAATTGATCCGATACAGTCCCGTTGCGCTATTTTCCGCTTTGCACCGGTGAAAGGCCATCATATAATTAAACGTCTGGAATACATTGCCACCCAGGAAAATTTAGAATATGATCTCCAAGCCATTGAAACCATAGTCTATTTTGCAGAAGGGGATGTGCGTAAGGCTATAAATATTTTACAATCTTCAGCTTCTATAGATGAAAAAATAACTGAAGAAAGTATCTATGATGTGGTATCTAAGGCCCGACCAAAAGACGTTCGTAAAATGGTCACCGTAGCTTTAAATGGAGATTTCATGGGTGCCCGGGATACATTAAGGGAAATCATGGTTTTACAGGGAACTAGTGGCGAAGATATGGTAAATCAGATTTATCAGGACGTTTCTAGAATGGCTATGGACGATACCATTGACAAGGAAGTTTATATATACTTAATTGAAGCCATTGGAGAAACTGATTTTAGAATCAGAGAGGGAGCTAATCCACGTATACAATTGGAAGCTCTTTTGACTAAATTTTTAGCCAAATCAAAGGTTTAAGACTCAATTATTTAAATTAATAAAAATTTGAAATTTTAAAAACTTGGAATTAAAATTTTAATATAATTTTAAAGAATTATATTAAATATATGCTCTCAAGAGGACAGATTAAATGATATGGACGGAAAAATATCGACCTCAAAGTTTTGATCAAGTTATTGGCAATGCCAAGGCCAAAAAAGAGATTAAGGAATGGGTTGATGGCTGGCATAAAGGCGAACCACAGCAATGCTTGCTTCTAGTTGGTCCGCCAGGCACAGGAAAAACCACCATGGCCCATGTAATAGCCAATGAATTTTCAGATTCAGTGGAACTCAATGCCAGTGACAAGCGTTCCTATGATATTATAATGAATACTGTGGGTGAAGCTTCTGCCACCAGGTCTCTTTATAACCAGGGATTAAAACTCATAGTTCTGGATGAAGTTGATGGAATCCATGGAAATGATGATAGGGGTGGAACAAGGGCCATTGGAAAGATTATCAAGGATGGAAAACATCCACTTATTTTAGCGGCTAATGATTTCTATAGTAAGCGTCTTAAAACCATTAAAACCAAGTGCCAGGTTATTAAGATGCAGAAAGTGCATACCAATTCTATAGCTGCTTTCTTAAAAAAGATTTGTCATAAGGAAGGGGTTAAATTTGATGATGATGTCATAAAAGAACTGGCCAAACGTTCCAGTGGTGATATGAGATCGGCTATAAATGATCTGGAAGTTATGGCCCAGGGAAAGGACCAAATTACCATGGAAGATATAGCTGTGGTAGGTATCAAGGACGCTACTTCCAATATTTTTGATTCAGTTAGAATTGTTCTAAAAAGTAAAACATTGAAGAAGGTAAAACAGGCCATGCGCCTGAATGAAGATCCAACATTAGTAATGGAAATTATTGCTGAAAATATTCCAAGGGAATATGAAAAACCCCATGAAATCCAAAAAGCTTATGAAATGATTTCCCAGGCAGATTTATATTTTGGAAGAGCTATATCCAGCCGTAATTATACTTACTGGAGATATGCTTCAGATTTAATGGGTTTAGGGGTGGCTTTATCCAAGGATGAAACTTATCGTAAGTTTGCCAGATACACGGGATCCTCATCATTCGCTCTGCTTGGCAGAACCCGTTCTAAGAGGGATATGCGTGATAAAGTGGCCTCAAAAATGGCAGAAAAACTTCATGTTTCTAATCAAGTGGCCATTGCTCAATTTCCTTTTATGGAGATAATGTTTACCAATGATGAAGTGGCCTATGAGATTTCCACTTATTTGGGACTGGAAGACGATGAGATAAAGCTTTTCCGTAGTAAAAAGATTCCTAAAAAAATTGCTAAAAAAGTAAATGCTGAGAAGTTAGCTAAGAAAAAGGCTGAAGATCAGGTCCCAGATATATCTGAAGGAGGAGAATCTTCTCTCTTTTCAAGTATTTCACCACCAGCTAAAGCGGAATATTCCTCTAAAAAAGTTGATATTGATAAAATAAAGTCTGAAAAGAAGGTAGTTTCTAAAGATGAAAGCAAGGCTAAAAAACAAGCCAAAAATGATTCAGAAAAAGATAAAAAATCTTCTAAATCCAAGGCTAAAAAGGTAAATAATAATGAAGAAGAAGAAGATAAAAATGCCAAAGAAGAGGATAAAGGAAAGCAAACTTCTCTTTTCAATTTTTAATCTTTTTTTTTATTTAAATAGATTTTAATTTTTTAAAAAAAATTCTAAAAAAATATTATAATTCCAAGTGAATTATAAATATATTTTCAATCTATATTTATTTCTAAAAAAATTTAAAAAATAGAATAATTAGATTTATTGAAAAAATAAATAATTAATTTATATTAATTTCCAATAAGTCTTAAACCAGTTATGGCAGCAGCATTAATATCTAATGCTCTTAAATCATCTGTAGAGAATTTTCTTATATCATCGTGACCAGTTAGCTGGGCTAACATCTTGGTTTCTTCAGTCATGGATTTAATATAATTAGCAACTCTCATAGCAGATAAATCTAAATCCATTCTTTCTCTCAGGATTGGGTCCTGGGTAGCCACTCCTACGGGACATTTACCAGTGTAACACATACGACACGCACGACATCCCATGGCAATCATGGCTCCGGTTCCAATATAAGCTGCATCAGCACCCATAGCCATTGCCTTGGCCACATCTGCACCGCTACGAATACCACCAGTAATAATGAGATCTACTTCGTCTTTTAAACCGATTTCTTTTAGGCCATTCACCGCCTGTACCAGTGAAGCCATGGTAGGAACACCAGTATGTTCTATAACTACTTCGGGAGCAGCACCAGTTCCTCCTTCCATTCCGTCCACGGATATTATGTCTGCACCGGCCTCGGCCGCAATCTTAACATCTTCATCAACTCTACCGGGACCTAATTTAACAATTATAGGAACTCTCCAGTCTGTAACTTCTCTTAATAGTTCAATGTGTTTAGCAAGGTCTCCTTCGCGAGTAGCATCTAAAAACCGGGCAGGGCTCAGAGCATCAGTTCCCAAGGGTATTCCTCTTATTTCAGCCACTTCTTGACTGACCTTTTCTGCTAAAAGATGCCCACCCATTCCAGGCTTAGCACCCTGTCCAATTTTAACTTCAATGGCATCTGAAACATTCAAATAGTCTGAAGAAACACCAAAACGTCCTGAAGAATATTGTACCACTAAATTTTCAGCCATTTCTCTTTCTTCTGGTAGCATTCCACCTTCACCGGTATTGGCACAGGATCCAACCATGGAGCTACCCTTGGCCATGGCCAGTTTACTTTCTTTACTCAGAGCACCAAATGACATACCTGCAATTAAAACAGGAGTTTGTAAAGTTAATGGCTCTTCTGCATACCTGGTACCTAGTACGACCTGGGTGTTGCACGCTTCCCGATACTTGTCAACTGGAGCTATTGATGCCTGGGCAGGTAATATGATGATATCATCAAAGTTAGGGAGTTTCCTTTCGGTACCAAATCCTCTCAAAACATACTTCCCTGCCTTGGAAGTGTATCGGATGTCTGCTATGGTTCTTGGATCCCATATGCTACCGGCACCGGTGGGAATTAAAACTGGACAGGAGGCCAGACAGGAATTACACATAATACATAGGTTTTTATTTATTTCCGGCTGTCCATCAATTACTTTTATGGCATCAGTGGGACATACTATTTCACAAGTACCACAGAAAACACAAAGACCCTGGGTCGCTGCTGAAAGATCGGATGATGTTGAATTTGAATTAAAAGAATTATTTGAGGTAGTGGGACTTAATTCAAAACCTTTTTGTATGCCCGTTGCAAATTCCTTAACATCAACTGCTTCCAAACACCCGCTTTCACACGCACTAACGCAGGCGGGAGTATCATTAGAATCATTAACGCACTGTTGATCGCATTTAAGCATACCACTTTCTGTGTAAGTTATTCCTCCAATAGGACACATTAACATGCATATCTTACAACCAGCACATGATTCCTGATTTAGTTTAACTATACCATTTTCCCGACTAATTGAATCTTTAAAACATCCTCTTGCACAGGCAGGATCCACGCACTGTTGACAAACAATAGCTGAATAACCTTCACTCCTTTTATTTAAAAATAATGCGCTGGCACCATTTACCTTTTCGCACGCTTCTATACAATCTTTACACCCATCACATTTTTTAGGGTCAGTTAATAATATTTGTACCATTTAAATCCCTCTTATCCATAGAACGGTCTTATTTCCTGGTGTTCTATTTTTTTGAAAGTCTCTATTGGTGCTTCAATACCATAATTTTGGAATATGTTTTGAAGCTTTTTTTTATCGGAATTTTCCAGTACGCTGACCTCAGCATTAGTTCCTGTCTGGAAATCGCCACCTACATAAATGGTTCCTCCGATCATCCAGTCCCCAGTATCTTCCCCAGCATCACCAGTTACTATGATTTCACCACTAAGCATATAAAGCCCGGCTAATTTTCCTATGTTTCCGTCTATTACAATAGTGCCTCCTTTATTTAACTGGCCAATAGAATCTCCAGCATTACCCTTCACAACTATGGTTCCATTGTATGTACCAAATCCAACACCATCTTCGGCAGTACCATTGATAATAATTTCGCCACGGGTCATGTTATTGCCTACATAGCGTCCAGTTTTGCCTGAAATTTCTATTCTAGCACCATCATTCAATGCCCCAACAAAATCTCCGAATTCACCTTTTAATTTAAAATTAGATTCTTCTCGTAAACCCACTACAATCGAATCTAGTTTTTGAGAATTTTCAATATAAAAAATCTTTTCATTTTCACTCAATCCTTTTTTAATCTTCTGATTAATCTTTCGAGTTGAAAGATCCGTTCCTGAGATAGTGATGTTTTTTGTCGTCATTTTATAATCCTCATTTAAAGATTAAATTTATTAAAAATATTTTCAGTGCGATTGGATTTAAAGGTACCTTATTTTAGATTTTCATAATAGACAAATCTATATTATAATGAGACAATAATTATTAGTAGAATAGGTGATTAATACTGATTTATTATAGATTATTTAACCTCAGTAACTCCAATGAAAAATAGGGTGCAATTGATACTATGAAAACATTAATAACTAATTTAAGGGGTCGCTGTTTATTTGATGTTTCTATGAAAACCCAAATCGACGGTTTAATATGTATACAGTCGCAAGAGCATAAAGATCAGTGTTTAGACAAGTTTATTAAGGGTGGGACTTTGAGAATTGAAACTCAAGATCCTATCGAAGCTTGCCAAAAAATAACTGATGTGATTAGGGGTGCAAAAAAGCATGGGGAAGTTTTTGTGGCATATGATTCCAATTTTACGGGTTCTTTATTAAGTTTCATTGCGAATAAAGAAGCTGTTGACGCTATATTTATTTGTTTTCAGGATAAATCTTTTCGATTGCCTGTTTTAAAACTTGATTTGTCCAATACTCGATTAAAAATTTTAGAAGTCCTGGATGAGGAGAGTCTAACGGCTATTTCCATTGGTAAAAAAGTAGGTATTTCCCGAGCCATGGTTTACAAGCACTTAAGTGGCCTCATGGAAATGGGATTAATAAAGCAGTCGCAGATGTTTGAAAAATATTCCATAACAAAATCAGGTAAAATGGTCATTATTTGATAATTAAAAAATAATAATGTAAAATAAATAATAAAATGTTAATTAACAAAATAACATATTAGGGGGTTCATTCTACAGGATATTCTACTCTAAGACGATAAGAAGCTTTTTCACTAAGTAAAACGGTACCCGGAACGAAAAAATCCTCAAATTTATCTACTTTTTTCTTTATGCATGGGTTTATATCCATTTTCTTAGAATATGATGCACATTCGTCTTCTTCTAAAATTCCCTTTTTTACTAGTGTAATGTATCTCATTTTTAATGTTTCTTCAGTAATCAGGCCCACATAATCACCATATTTTAATATATTCGAACTTCTATAAATACTATGTGCAGATATTCCTGTAAAACATATAATTATTTATATTATTAATTCCTTATGTATGAACAATGTTCAATCGAAATTCAGAAAAAATTTTTATTATTTAAGCTCCAATAACCCATATTATGTGGTATTGTTTCATTAAATTAGAGTTTTATTGTAATTTAAAAGCTTTAAAGGGATAAATATGAAAAAAATCAATTATTTAAACTCTAAATCTTTCAAACTACAGAATAATATAATAAAATCAGTTTCAGTTTACCTGCAACGTGAAGGATATAGAGTAACTGCCAAACATATCAATCATCCTAATGGATGTCCTAAAAATTTAAATGGGTTTGTCCCGGACATACATGCTATAAAAAACTTTGAAAATATTATTGTTGAAGTCCAGACATCTAAAAAAATGATTTTTCAAAATGAATTGAAAATGAAGAGGTTTAGTTATAGTGGTAATAGATTCTGGCTGGTCGTGCCACCAGAATGCTATGAAATAGCTCAAATGAGAAAAAAAGCATTTAATATTCCTGTGGAAATATATTGTAACGATATGAACCAGAATTTTTCCATAGAATCTGACAGAATCAATTCAAAATAGTATTTTAAACAAAAATAAATTTATTCCTTTTTTTCATTTCACATTTTTTTATCTATTATTTTTAATTTAATTTATCATTCAATATTCAATTTCATAAAAAATAATTATTCCTCAGCAACAAAACGGGCTGACTTCAAGATATTTTCCCTTACCTGGGGGACCACACCTTCCAAATACGTCAAAAAATCGTGGGCCAATTCATTTAATTCATTTTCTGAACAATTTTGTTGGTCTAACCAGTAACAAATCCATTCTTGAGGGATGTTTAGTAAAGGATAAATTATTTTGACCCGGTGTAGATTATGGAGTGAACTTTCTAATTCTACTTTTTTTCCATTAAATATCTGGTCAAGTACATTTTCCACTTCTTGATCCAGGGTGAGGGGTAGGGCCACTACATTAAAATCTTCTGTTATGTTCTCCAGTTTTTTTAAATCAAATTCCCTTTCAATTATTTCAATTCCATATTTTCTACTATATGGTTCTAAAATTGCAGAAAGGGCCATATCGCAGGGATTATTTGATTTGTTAATCATGACTTTTTCTCTAGGTTTTAAAGAGTCTCCCAGAACTTTAGAAGATCTGGAACATATTTTCTGGAAAATATTGGATCTTATAACTCTTAATTCAGGATAATTTTTTATAAATAATTCTTCTCTGGTTCGTGAAAATTTTGAAAATCTCAAATTATTTATAAGAATTTCGGGTGGCATTACACTTACAAAACGGGTATCTACACCAATTTTTTTTAAGAAACTCAAAATTTCCTTTTTTTCAGTGGCATTCATGGTGTTCGCTCTATCTCTTGGTATCCTGTTATATCTTTTATAATTTATTTTAAGTAATTTAGATTATTAATTTATGTAACTATGATAAAGCAAAATATTTTCTATTTTGAATTATTAATAATAATAATAATAATATATAACAATAAATAATTTAAAATTTATTTCCTCAATTTAAATCCATACCAATTAAAGATGGGGGATAATAATGCTCAATATTTTTGGCCGAAAAAAGGATTCAGATGAAAATATCTATGAAAATGTACTGGAAATAGAATTAAAAGAACCAGTGGACTGCCTTTGTGATTTCACCTATAATTTCTACTGGCAGCATCAGGGAGAAAAGATGAATCCTGATGAAAATGTTCCTGGAAATGACCATACCTTTCGTGAAGTTGTAGAACACCTTAAAAAAGGCCATAATATTAAAATCATGGGGGATGTGGGCCATAGATTTTGTTCCAGCATGGGGGTGAACCTCCAGTACTTTGGAGGGGATGGTAAGGATATTGAAGTGGGAAATGTTATTATAGATGGGAATGTTGATTCTAGAATGGGAATTAGCATGGCCCGAGGCAGTATTTATGTCAAAGGAAAAATAAAAGAGCCGATTGGTAATTTAATTGAACTAAAATCTGACTTAAAAGATTATAGAAAATTTAAGTCAATAACTGACATGGTAACCAATGGATTGAATGGTGAAAAACTAATTGGTGGGGAATTATCCAGAAAACGGCTTAGTATTGATGATGGAATAATTCGAGATACTGTTGGGGCCCGCTTAAATATTGATGCTGAGATTATTCACTATGGTAATGTTGATCTTTCCACCGGAATTCTCATGAGAAAAGGAGTGGTCAAAGTTAATGGAAATGCTGGAAAAAACACAGGGGCTCTTTTAAATGGTGGAACTGTGGTTATTAATGGAAAAAGTGACGATTTTTCAGCCATTGAAATGAAAAAAGGAACTCTGGTAATAAATGGAAATGCTGGAAAATTCATGGGTGCCCAAAAGAAAAATGGAGTTATTCTGGCCAAGAAAGGAAATCCTATTCCTCCCACGGAGCAAAAAAATCTGGAAGAATCAGATAAACAGCTTTTAATTTCTCTGGGTGTTAATCCTTCCGGGTTTCTTAAATTTGAGTAAAACTGGTTTGAATTGTTTTATCTAGAACAATTTAATTCTTTTTAGAAATTATTTATATTCATTTTTTTTCTCAGGTGGTAATTCTTGAATTTATAAAAAAACTTTTTATAGTTGAGATTGCTCTTATTAATAATATGATTAGTATTGTGGAATATTTGAGTGATTTGGCTATACATCTCATACAAGCCCTTGGTTACTGGGGTGTTTTTATTGGAATGACACTGAAAGTGCATGTATTCCTCTTCCTAGTGAAATAATAATGCCATTTGCAGGATATGTGGCCTGGAATGGCGAGATGACCTTATTGGAATTACTTTAGCTGGCGCATTTGGAAACCTGGTAGGTTCCTGGATTGCTTATTTCATTGGCCTAAAAGAAGGAAGGCCTTTACTGGAAAAATATGGAAAATATATTCTCATTAGCCATCATAAATTGGAATTGGCCGATAAGTGGTTTGAGAAATATGGTCATGAGGCAGTCTTAATTGGAAGATTACTACCTATCGTGAGGACTTTCATATCTTTACCTGCAGGTATTGCTGGAATGGACTTTAAAAAATTTACTATCTATACTTTTGTTGGTTGTCTACCATGGTGCTTTGCCCTAGCATATATTGGATACAGATTAGGCCCTAATTGGGATACTATTAGGGATATTTTCCATATGCTGGACTATGTGGTGGCTGCTGCGCTGGTGATTGTTTTCATTTATATTGTCTATAAATTGAGAAAAGAAGAATAGATTTAATTTAATGTATCCTATTGTGGAATTAACCTCTTAAACTAATAAATATTATTTTTTTATATATTCTTATCTTTTAATAACAAAAGGTTATATATATGTTCTAATGTATATTATATGAATTAAGTTTACAAATTAGTTATCATTTTCATGGAGGAAAAAACTAAAATGAAAAAAGTTAGTACATGGAAGCTACAATTAAGAATGATTTTGGCTATGATGATTTTTGGAATCATTATTTCTGTTTTAGTAACCATAGTTGGGGTTTTCTTAGGAATTACATATCCTGCATTTTACGCTGGATTCTTTTTATTACTGATTCTAGGTCAGTATCTTGCCGGGCCAAAACTGGTGGATTGGTCTATGAAGGTGCGTTATGTATCACCTGAAGAAGCACCTAATTTACATAGGATGATTGATGAACTGGCTATGAATGCTGGAATACCTAAACCAAAAGTTGGAATTTCCGAATTCATGATTCCTAACGCATTTGCCTTCGGTAGAAGACAAAAAGACGGCCGTGTCTGTGTTACACAAGGCCTTATCAATAAATTAAATGAAGGAGAACTAAAAGCAGTTTTAGGCCATGAAATAGCACATATTAAACACCGTGACATGATTGTCATGACTTTAATCAGTGCAATACCCGTAATTGCTTATTGGATAGCATTGAGCACTTTATTTAGTGGAGATAATGACAGTTATTCTTGGGTTATCGGTTTAGTTGGTCTGGCAGCTTACATCATAGGACAACTACTGGTGTTATTTGTCTCCCGTGTTAGAGAATACTATGCTGATCAGGAAAGTGTGGCCATTGGAAATGACCCTCATCAATTAGCCAGTGCATTATATAAATTGACTTATGAATCTGCCTCTGCCAGTAAAGAACAAATTAAAGAAGTTCAAGGATTCAAGGCCTTCTTTGTCAATGATGTATCGGATGCTGGAAACGAAATTCAAGAACTAAGTCAGCTTGATTTGGATATGGATGGCCATTTATCTCAGGACGAATTGGATAGGTTAAAATATGATAAAATAAACCTTAAAACTTCCAGTAAATTAATGGAATTACTTTCCACCCATCCTAATATGGTTAAAAGAGTTAAAAGATTGGCCGAAATGAGCTAATCTGTTTTTTTATTTTTTTTATAGTTTTTTTCTTTATTAATTAATGGATTTGATATTGATTTTTTGTTATAGTAAATTTTTACTTAGTTTAATTTAGTTTTATTGAAAAAATAGTAAATTATAATAAAAAATATGAATATAAAATTAAATATGACAAAAAAATATTTAATAGTTTTTTTGATTGCTGCTTTACTTTTTATCCCCACGGCCTTTGCAGATGTTATTCAACCTGGTGAAAAGGCCATAAACTTTGACTATCAATTGACCAATATCAAGGATTATCCTGATTATGTTTTTATTTTACATGGAATGCCTAGTCCTACTATGGAGATATTAAGCTCTTCTGAATTTAGTTTTTACAAATTGAGTACCTGTTCTATTTATGCTATCAAAAAAACTGATTTTAATAAAATTAATATTAGTAAAATGAATGATACTGAAATAGAAACCTTTTTAATGAATGATTCTCGATTAGCTCGCTCTAATCTAGAACTTGAAGGCCAATATGGGTCAGTTACTATTGATAATCCACTGGAGAGTGCTATGGTTTTGCTGCGTATTAATTCTATTCAGGGCAATAACTTGGAAATTCAGAAAACCAAAATAGTTTATGGATACTCTGATGGCCAAAAAACGGAAAAAGCATTTCAAAATCAAAATCAGACACCAGAACCTCCTAATTCTCAAAACCCGTTAACAAATTATATTTATTATCTGTTAGTACCTATTATTGCAGCCATAATTTTGATTTACATTATAGCCAAAAGAAAATCTAACAAACAATAAATATTTTTTATTATTTTAAAAATAAAGTTTAGTACTATGCTTATTCAAAGTCTATTAATCCCCTGGATTCTTACCATATTTATTGAATTTATTATAATATGGATTTTTATTCGGAAAAACCCGCAAAAACTCTTTTTTTACTCTTTAATAATTAATTCCATTACTCTTCCTCTATCTACATTAACTTATATCTATTTTTTTCACAATTTTTTATTGATAGAAATAGCTGTTTTTTTAATGGAGATTTTTCTTTTAAAGAGCATTTTGGAACTTAGTTATGAGAAAGCAGCATTAATATCTTTAATGACCAATTTTATCAGCGCCCTGGTAGGAGCATTAATTTATAGCCTATTTTAAAGCCCATTAAATGTATTTAATTGGGTAATTAATGTATATTTGAAGATTAAATCTGATATAGAATAAGCATTTAATTTAATATTATATTCTAAATTATATGAATAGATCAAAAATAAATAAAATTAATGATTTAATATTCCTTTACTACGCCAACAACATAGCTCCTAGGTACCCAGGTATTCAAAGGAGTTTTGGTTATAATATAATTAGTTTCATAAATGGTTTCCACGTTTTTATTGTCACTCATTAAATAAACCCGGCTTGCCTCGATTTTACCCACTCTTTTTACAATAAGGCCATATTTATCATGTTTAGAAATAACAATATCTCCCACTTTGAAGTTCTTTGTTTTAAGAACCATCAGGCTTTGGCCATCATTTAATGTGGGGTACATGGAATCTCCATTAACTACGGCGGGCATAGGAAGCTGGTTTTCTCCAAACTGGGACTTAAGATTAACTGTAACTTGAGTATAATTGTATTTCTGACTAATACTGGTTACACCTGAAGTAATGGTATTCATAGTACTGTCGGGGCTTTTTATTTCATCAGCGAGATATTGTCCTATCTCATTTTCCATTGAAGATGGTGCTTTGTTAAATGGTATGGTCGATGTTGCAACAGTAATATCAGATCCATTGGTTTCTATATCAATGTTAACTGCATTGGAATGTTGGTTTAATAATATGGCTGATCCAGCTACTAGCATTAATACTATTATTCCAATAATAATCCCTGATTTTTTATTCAATATTTCACCACCAACTTGTGTGAGTATTATTAATATGATTATTGCTTAGTTTAAATTATATATTCTATTATTTTTGCTCTTAAACTTCAATATATTTTGTATGGTAGGTTAATATATTAATGAGTAGGATTTCAATTGTTTACTATTTTTCAGTTAGTTTATCCAACATAAAACGGGTAGATTTTAAATCAAGCTGTCCTGGTGCTGTTTTAGCTCCTACAGACGCAAATGTAAAAGGAGCACCCAGCAGTGGCCCCACAACACGACTGTATTTTCCCATTTCGCCCATGGAAATGGCCACAGTATCAGGATATTCAGATAAAACATTGAGAACGGTAATGGTATCACCTATATTTTGAGGAGTAACCGCAAATTTAGCTATATCTCCTATTTCTCTTTCTTTTTCAACCACCATTAAAAGTTCACTCAGGGGAGGGGTTTTTTCAAAATCGTGAAAAGATATTATACTGCAGTTTGCAGATTCAATGACCTTAGACCTAAAATCTTCTCGGCAATTTAACTCTATATCCACATATTCTGCCTCTTTTGAGGATTCAATGAGTATTTCAGTCCTTTCTCGCTCTGAACCCGAAAAAAAGCCACCTTCAGTTGATATTCTATTAGTGGCAATAATTGGAAAGTCTATTTCTTTAATTAGTTTAATGGCCATTTTCGGTGTAGGATTTTTAAGTGCGTCAATTCTGATTTCTAATAAGTCTGCTCCAGATTCAATACAGATTTTAGCAGATTTAAATGCTTCATCTGCTGTTTTTTCAAATACTGGTGTGCATATTTTATATTTTACCACTTTTAACAGCTCTTTTATTTTTTATAGGCATTAATTTATTTTTTCTTAAAGATTTAATGACGGTAAATAATAATATTATATTAACTTTTTTCAAAATAAATTTTTAAAAGAAATAATATAAACTTTATTGAAATTATTAGTAATTAATATATTAAGTCTTTATTGAATTGGTATTATTTATAAAAATTTATAAAATATTTAATTTATTAAAATATTTATCAAAATTAGTATTAGTTGCAGGTCCACCTGGTAGAACAAGGTTAAATTTTTAACCGCGTAAATGGACCTGCAATTAACCTATGTTCTCATTGGTTATTAATGTATCATGTATTTTCCAACACAGCTTATTTATCCCGTATTCAATAAGGTGATTTTGGGCAAATTGTTACAAATTTGGGTATAATTTTGGGAAAACTATTAAATTAAGGCCCTATAATTTAGTATATAAATACGTTGAAATAATTTAATGTTTTTGGGATGTGAAAAAATGAATAAAAATGATATACAGTGGAAACCGGTCATAATTGGTATAATTGTTGCTTTAGCATTTTTCATTGTATCTTCCATGGTATCTGGTTTGAATACTATTCTCGTTGTGTTTTTATTAGCAGGAATAATTGTTGGATTCATGGCTAGTACTAATTATATGAAAGGAGCACTTAATGGTACTTTGATGGGTGTTATTGGTGGTATTTTAACTATAATACTGCTTTCAGTTTATCTAACTATGCAGGGAGTTGGGGCATACCTATCCGTCTATATAAATACATTTTTGATTTATCTGGTTATTCAGATAATATTGGCTGCTATTGGAGGAGCTATTGGTTCAGCCATTAAAGCAGAATCATTGATAGAAAGGCCTGAAGAAGATTTAGAATAGATAAATATCTTTTTTTTTATTTTCTATTATTTTCTAAGTTTTTTAGTTTTATATTTTTTTGTTTTATCCTATTTTTTTATAATATTTCTCTAATTTTAGTTAAGTTAATCATTGTTCTAAGGGCATAGAAATAAAAAATATATTATCTATTAAAAACAAAAGCATAATAAAATTTATTTATCTATTAATTAACTAAAGTTAATTTAAGAAATTTACAGGTGATCTAGTGAAAATAACTGCCATTGGTGCGGATATATCTAATAATGACACGTCTTGTAGTGGGAATCTTATAAAAAACCTACAAGCTAATATTCCACAGCTAATAGATTTAGGAGCTCAAAATGCTGCTTTAACTAATATTACTGGTGATGATGTAGTTATCAGTGCTTTTATAGAAGATGATCTTTTAGAAATAATTAATCGTGGCATTGTGGATATTTTAACCGAAAATTCAGAAGATTTAGGTGATGTTAATGGTATATCTCCTACTCCCGAAGGGGCTGGTGAAGGTATATCCTATGCTGAGGCCCATATACGTCAAGATAGGTTTCCAGATGCTCTTATTCTAGCCTTTGATACTTATGGTGGAGAACCTTTTGTGGGAAATGCTGCCAACTCGGCAATCAAAGCCGCTCGTGGAATGGAAGGAGTTACTGATGTCAGTGATGAAATAGTGCCTGGGGTTAAAAAAATACCGGGTGTAGGATATGTTTCAGATAAGACTGACGACCCGGTGGTCGTAGCCACTTTGGAAGATTTGGAAAGTGTGGGTGTTGTAGCTGGGGCCATGGTAGGGGCTGCTCTGGGTAATAAAAATGTTTACCTAGTTAAAAGAGGGGCACCATCTTATGTGATTCCGGGAAGTGTTATATTGTCAGTTACTGCTTACATGAACGGAAATATGATGGATTTAGCCGTTCCTTTTGAAGAAAGAACCAGAATTTTAAGAGTTTAGATCCAAACTATTTCTATTATTATATTATTTTCTTTGTTTCTAAGGAAATTCAGTTTTCAGAGCTATTCTATGTAATTTCATGAAGATTAGCATTTTTGATTGAAATAAATTTTAGATCAAAAATAGTGAAATTTAATTATATAATGGCATATAATTATTGTAAATATTCTTGATAAGTTAAGTTATCCATTTTAATAAATTAATTACTAAATTAATTACAGATAATAAAATATGGAATAAAAAACGGACAAATAATGTTCCGTTATTTTAATAATTATTATAATTCATGGATTACAAAAAAGGGATGAAACATGATACTTCTAGATAAAGACACTAAATGTTTAGTACAAGGAATTACTGGTAAGCAAGGTTCTTTTCATGCAGAACAAATGCTGGATTATGGCACGAATATTGTGGCCGGGGTAACTCCAGGTCGTGGGGGCCAAAAATTCGGGCCTATAAATGTATATGATTCAATTGAAGAAGTAACTGAAGAAATGGATGTCAATGCTTCTATAATTTTCGTTCCAGCTCCATTTGCCAAAGATGCAGCATTCGAATCCATTAAACATCTGGATTTAGTGGTAATTATAACCGAACACATTCCCGTTCATGATTCCATGCAAATAATGGAATATGCTCGAAAAAAAGGAACAACAGTTATAGGGCCTAATACTCCAGGAATTATATCTCCTGGTGTGGGAAAACTGGGAATTATGCCCACCCATATATTTAATGAAGGAAATGTGGGTATTGTATCCCGAAGCGGAACCCTGACCTATGAATTCGCCAGTCAAATCACTGGAGCAGGAATGGGCCAGAGTACATGTATTGGAATTGGTGGGGATCCGGTGGTAGGTCTGGATTTTTCCACAGTTCTTAAAAAATTTGAAGATGATCCTGATACAGATTACATGGTCATGATTGGTGAAATTGGAGGAAATGCCGAGGAAAAGGCAGCTAAATATATTGAAAAGAATATTTCCAAGCCCGTTATGGCTTTTATCTCTGGAACCACCGCACCACCAGGTAAAAAAATGGGGCATGCTGGTGCTATTATTGAAGGCAACAGTGGAACTGCAGAGAGCAAAATCAATGCCCTGGAGTCCGCAGGAGTCCAAGTGGCCCGAAAGCCTTCTGAAATAATTAATATTATTAAAGAATTCAAATGATTTATTTTAATCATATTCTAAATAATATTTTAACTTAAAAAATTATTTTAATTAATATTTTATCCAATAATTGAATTTCAAAATCTAAGCTGGGTAATTAATTTAATTTAATTATTTCACAATCTTTAATTTAATTTTCAAACTTCAAGAATTATTTTATTTTAAAAAAATTTTATTAAAATCATTTTAAGTGATAAATATGGTAGATGAAAACGAAATTATTAATAAACTTACCCGTGGCGAAATTAAACTCCATGAAATAGAAAAATACACGCAATTAGTTCCTGAAGCTGTTGAAATCCGGCGCAAATTCATGGAAACAATTTCTGCATCTTCACTGGACCATGTATCACACTTCTCGCTGGACATGGAAGAGGCCATGAAAAAGAATATAGAAAACCCTATAGGTGCTATTCAGATCCCTGTGGGAGTAGCAGGGCCTCTAAAAATCAATGGAGAACACGCTGAAGGAGAATTTTATGTTCCACTGGCCACCTCTGAAGGAGCATTACTTGCTTCCGTAAATCGGGGATGCTCCACTATAAGTCAATCTGGCGGAGCTAATGTTAGGATAATTGACGATAAAATGACCCGGGCCCCAGTTATAAAGGCAGAATCCGTTATGGAGGCCATGGAAATAAAAAAATGGATTGAAAACCATTTCAACGAACTTAAAGAAGCTGCTGAATCCACCACTAGCCACGGAAAACTATTAAAAATTGATCCAGTGATTGTAGTAGGCCATTATTTATACCCTAGATTCGTATACTCCACTGGAGACAGTATGGGTATGAATATGGTAACCATTGCCACCGAATCAGCATTAAATTTATTATTTAAGGAGACCGGGGCCCATGTGATTGCCCTTAGTGGTAATGTCTGCGTAGATAAAAAACCTGCTGCTTTAAACTTAATTGAAGGCCGGGGAAAATCTCTGGTGGCCGAAGTAGTGGTTCCTAAAGAAATAGTGAATAAAAAACTTAAAACTACTCCTGAAGCCATTGAAGAAGTGAACATGGCTAAAAATTTCATGGGATCGGCTATATCTGGAAGTATGGGATTCAATGCCCAGTATGCTAACATGATTGGAGCTATATTTTTGGCCACGGGCCAGGACGAGGCCCATATTGTGGAGGGCAGTCTGGGAATTACCACGGCTGAAGACAAAAATGGGGACCTTTACTTTTCAGTGACCTTACCTGATGTTCCCCTAGCCACTTTTGGCGGAGGAACCCGTCTGGAAACAGCTAAAGAGTGTCTAGAAATCATGGATGCCTATGGTTCTGGAAAAGTCCACAAGTTTGCTGAAATCGTGGCTGGAATTGTTCTGGCCGGAGAATTGTCTCTAATGGGAGCTTTAGCTGCAGGACATTTGGCCCGGGCCCATAAGGATTTAGGACGGGGAAAATAAATCTGATGAGAAATTTTCCTTAGAAATTACTTATCAAAAAAACATGAAAACATTTTTTATTATATTTTTCATTCAAGGAGAACTTTTTAAATGAACATAAGGGAATTTATACACGAATACCTTCAAATGAGCAGATATGTAGCCTTAGGAACCTTAGATGGTATCCTGGCTGTTATGGGAGTGATCCTAACTGCCAGTGGAGTCATTGCCCTGGGTGGTGGTGAAGTTCAAAATTATCTCATAGGCCTAACTGGACTTAGTGGTGGTATTGCTCTGGCTATGTCCAATGCATTTGGATCATTTATTGGTGAACGGGCCGAAGAAACACGGACCCTCAGAGAACTGGAACGTAAGATGGTCATGGATGAGGGAAAACTGGATGATACCATAATTCACAAACAGGCCAAGCGCAGAATTTACATGAGTATGTTTACCCATGGATTTTCCAGTTTTATAGGATCATTCGTACCAGTACTGCCTTTTTTACTCATTGCTGATAGAATGACAGCCACCGTGACTACTATTGTCATGTGTTTTACGGCATTAATCATTCTAGGTGTTTATTTAGGTAGAGTTTCTAGAGAAAGTCTATTTAAAACAAGTTTAGAAATAGTTATTATAGGTATTGTAATTAGTGCTGTGAGTTTCATTATTGGTGGAAGCCACTAAAAACAATTTTTTTTTAATTTATTTTACTCAATTCACTATTATCATTTAATCATTTCTCATTTTTTTTGAAATAAATCGTGAGCAGGACAACCTAACTCGCTTTGTTTACACTTTGGACAGGTTAATCCCCTGATTAGAGCATTACCAAATAGTGAAAGTATTAAAAGAACTACAATTAATGAAAGGATTAGCCATGAAAAATTAGATAATAATATAAATATTCCTGCTAATGTGGGCACAATAAAAACTAATATATCTGGAATCATATCTTTCCATTTCAATTCTTTATGGGAAAATTTAGAAGGATCACCTTTTTTGAAAAATAAGGCACTCAAGCGACCTTTACCAAAACCACAAATTTTACCATAATAATAACAATTCACGCAACCTTTTTTCAAGACTTTAATCTCTAAAATTAGGCAATATATTAAATATAATACGGAGTAAAACCATCCTAGATTGTATATGATGACAGCACCTATAATATAAATGGATAATATTAATATGTTGCTTAAAAAGACGATTTTTAAGGGATAATTTTCATAACAATGGTTTTTCATGATTTAATATTGGCTTTAAAAATAATAAATAATTAATGGGATTAATTTTTAAGTAAAAATATATTTTAAAAATCAATCTTCTATCCCATAAACTCTTTTAATATTATCTGAATGGATTTTAAAAGCATCTTCTTCAGTCATTAAGCCTTTATTAATGAATTCTTGGGTCCTACGGGGAACGGTTTTTGGCCCTAAAACGGCACCAGGCCTAGTTAAATCATCCAGATAATCAGTTTCCATTAAAAAATAATTACTTTTTTTAATTCCTTTAGATACCACATCTCTGGTGGAAATCAAAGAAGGAGTCAATCCAAAATTCTCCTTCTCATCAGTATATGGGCCTGAGAAATGTTTTACCAGTTTATATGTTCTCAACCCAGCTTTTTTTGCCATTAAAGAGAATTCTTCGAATTGCTCTTCACTGGAGGTTTCCGTATGCAGTTGCACAGCACAGTCTGCTTCCTTAGCCAGTTCCATGGCATAAATCATGATTTCATTCTGCAGATCCCATTCTTGCGAACTTACTTCATAATGCGGCCTTCCTATTTCGCCTATGGCCACGGCTTTTCCTTCAATGACCAGTTTCTGGGCATACTCTAATCCTTTTTTAATTATTTTTTCGGCAGCTTTTAAGTCCTTACCACTTTCTAGTAAACGGGAAAGCTCAGCAGGATGTAGCCCCACTACCGCATAGGCCTTCACCCCAGTATTGGAATTTATTTCATCCACATATTTTAGAACCATTTCCATGGCCTTAGTGAAGTTAAATGGTTCTCCAAAAGTCCAGGAAGGTTTGTTAGGAATGATCATTCTTTGACCACCTGATCTGTGGAATTTTTCAGCAACTTTTATAGGGCCTTCGCCATTGAAGGGGTCTACGTGAATGTGGTTATCGGTAATAGGAATATTTTCCATAATATTTCATCTCAATTGTTATATAACTTCTACTTAAACTAAACTTAAAATATATTTGATTTATTTTATAGTTATATTTTACAATTTTTAAAATAAAATTCTATTATAACGGATTAATTTATTTTATTTCATAAAATATTAATCAAAAAACAAAAAATTATAAAAAAAGAAATTGTGAAATTTAATCTAAAAAGAATGTTTATCCGGGGTTTCTTTGCTGCAGGGACTGATATTTTTGATAGAAGAATTTTCAGCAGAAACTTCTTCTGTTATTCCCATCTTTTCTAAAACCGCCTTAGGATCTACTTTGGTCTTAAAACAACCATCTCTGGATAGAGGAACTCCCTGTGGAGAAAACTTGGAAAGCTTCATCATGGACAGATTTAAATCCTGATAACAAGCCACTCCTAGCACGGCTTTAAAGTTATTTTGTTCAATTATCTTTTTAAGGAAGGTGGAACCGGGTATAATGAATACTTTGTATCCAACACATTCTGCATTTTCCTTTAAAGTCCCAATAACACATTTTTTGCAGTTGGTACATACTAATCCTGCTGGTTCTAATGTGGCCTCGCAATTAGGACTTCTCAAACAATGGGGAAGAATCAAAAGTTTCTCATCAGATTTTGTAGATTTAAATCTTTTTTCATTGACTTTGTTTCTAACTTCTACACCTATATGGTCCACTATTTTTTCATCAAGACCCATACTTTCTGAAAATTTTTTGAAAGGACCGTAGAAAAGATCTATAGTTAAAAGTAAGACTTTTGGAAAGATTAATCTGTCCTGTTTAATTAGTATCTTCCCTAAAATAAGGGTCGAAAAAAGCATGGCTAATATAATTATACCCGCAATAAACACCATTTGTCCAAATATTTGATAAAACTCGTTGAACATAGAATCCCTGTTAATATGACATTTTTTTAATATAATAAGTCGTTAAAATGATTTAATTTTTTTAAAGATTAATTTAATATATTTTTATTATCAAAACAAAGCAAATATAGCTATTATAACAATTAGATATCATGATTTAGAATAGTATACTATTGTTAATTATTTTATATAAACTTGGTGTTTAAAATAATTATTATAAAAAATAAGTTTAATTTATAATCAATTATTATCAATGTGTCTCATTAATGCTTTTTAGTACATTAAATGCTGTTTCTTTAACATGAGGATCTGTATCCATAACTGCCGGGGCTATTAAATCAATTGATTCTGGTCCTGAAATTCGGGCCAAAGATTCTATGGCAGCACATCTAACTGTCCAGTCTTCATCATCTAAAAGATCTATAATCTTCGCTCTGGATTTTTTATCTTTTTTTTCTGCGATTTTACCTACTGATTGAACAGCTACTGCTCTAACTCCCCAAGAATCATCTTTTAGAACACTGAAAAGATATTTTAAGCAGTTATGGTTTCCAATTTGCCCTATTGCTTTCGCTGCTTCTTTTCTCATCTGTGGATTTTCTTCTTTTAAAATTGAAACCAGAGATTTTAAATCATTATCCAGTTTCATAGTCTCTATTTGAAATCCCAAAACACCGGCCAAATTAATCACCAATTAATGCAGATTGAACTAAATATTTCCTAAAAATTACTTAAATTGTATCTTAGAATATTATTGTGTGATTCCAACTTAATAAATATTTAGTTTTAAGGAATTGGAATAAAAATAGGATTCAATTAAAAAAATAAGTCATTAATTAGTAATATTGGATTATATCTATGATTTCAGGCATGAACTGGAAAAATAATGTTTTAAAATAAAATTATGATTTAAGGGATAATATTAAATGGCCATATTTAGGGGGGGGTCATGGAAGATCCTATTAAGATAAGATCTCCACATGATGAATTTATCAATAAGATAAAAACAATTCTAACATCTAACATAATCCCTTATAAACATTACCTTAATAACAAACATAATAAATCTTAATCACTGATTAATTCATACTTAAAACGGAAAATGGGGCATTTAAGTAATAATTTTAAAAAAAAATATAATCATTTAATTAACTAGAACCGTTTTAAATTTTACTAAAAAATAAATAATTATTTATTTTTATATATTGGTTAGTAAAAAAAGATTATTTAAAAAAGATTAGTGGAATTAAAGAGTTTCTAACTTTAAATTTTCAACATTTCCTTCAATTAATACTCCTTCTTCGGTTGAATTTAGTTTAACTCCGGAAAGAGTCTCGCAGGCACATAAAATGTCCTGTTCTGGGTGGGTGCCCGGTACAATATTACAGTCCAGCCTTACATTACTTCCCACAGCTACTACCATTTTTAATCTTTTAGAAGTAGGGTGATTATCTGGTAAAACCACAATAGGGGATTCCATTTCCCTTAAAAGATAGGCCATACATTTAATACCTTTTTCTATCTCCGTTCCTTCTCCAAAAGCAGATATTACTAGTAAATCTTCTTTTTCAAGAAACATTACTACTTCATCTTCATCTGGTGTGCCAATAAAGACCATTCTCGGATCACCAGATTTAACAATTCCCACAGTTCCTGATTCACCTCTTAAAAATAAAATTTCAGAAGTATCTATTCTGAGCACTCCACGTTGTCGGATTGGCATGATGGACATACTACTCTTTTACCTATACCTTTAAATTCATTTCCACAATCTAAACACTTACAACGTTTTGTTTTCAGTTTTTTCATTTTAATATCAGCCATGGGGCCGCCCACAGTACACATATTATCACCATATCCATTTTTAGCCATAATATTATTTATTTGTTTTTATCTTTATTTTTGGCCTAAATATGGGCCTTTAGCAAAATTAAAATAGAAAATTCTTTATTTTTCCACTTTACTTATTAATTGATTTATAAATAAAATGTGAAATACTTATTACAAAAAAGACAGATAAATTAAACATCATTTAAGTCTAAATATCAAAAATAATTATTAAAAAATTTGTATTAGTATATATTTCGTTTATAACGACTTAAACCTAAGGTGAGCCCATGAAAAATCTTATTTTTCCATTCACAGCCATTGTTGGTCAAGAAGAGATAAAAAAATCTTTAATCTTAAATGCTATAAATCCTGGAATTGGTGGGGTTTTAATAAAAGGAGATAAGGGTACAGGAAAAACTACTGCAGTTCGTGCCATAGCTGATCTTTTGCCTTTAATTCCCGTGGTTAAGGGATGCGCCTTTAATTGCGATCCTCAGGATATGGTTTCATCTTGTGAAATCTGCCGCTTGAAAAATCGTGAAATTGAAGAGAAAAAGATGAAAGTAGTCGAATTACCGCTGGGGGCTACTGAAGATAGGGTGGTTGGTTCCATTGATATTAATAAAGCTTTAAAAAAGGGTATTAAAGCACTAGAACCTGGAATATTAGCTGAAGCTAACCGTAACATATTATACGTGGATGAAATTAACCTTCTGGATGATCATCTAGTAGATGTGCTTCTGGATGCAGCAGCTTATGGCATAAACAATGTGGAGCGAGAAGGAATATCACTTTCTCATCCTTCAAAATTCATGCTGGTAGGTACTATGAATCCAGCTGAAGGAGAGCTCCGGCCCCAATTAGCTGATAGAATTGGCCTACATATAATTGTCACTAGTATTCATGATATTAAGGACCGGGTGACTATCATGAGTCGTCGGGAGCAATTTGAAAAAGACCCTGAAGAATTTAAAAAACTATTTGCTACCGAACAAAAGGAATTACTGGATAAAATTGTCTCCGCTCGGAAATTACTTTCTCAAGTCCAAATTAATAATGATTTAATGGAATTAATAGCTAGAATTTCTTTAGAAACTGGTGTTGATGGCCATAGAGCAGATATAGCTATTTTAAAAACTTCAAAGGCAATAGCAGCTTATAATGGCCGAGTCAAAGTCAATGAAGATGATTTAAAAGAGGCCATAACTCTGGTTTTAGGTGAGAGAATACCGGGCAAATCACAGGATCCAGATAAAGTCTGCAAACAAATGGATAAGGCCAAATCGGAAATGGAACGAGAAAAAGAAAAAGAGCGTGAACAACAAGAGAAAGAAAAAGAACAAAATCACAATCAAGATAATGCTGATCAGAATGAAGGAGAAAAAAAAACTCTTGATGGTGATGAATCTGACTCTGAAAGTGATAAATCAGCAAATCAGAATTCTGATGAGATTGATCAAGATAAAGGCCTGGAAAATAAGGAATCTAATAGTGAAAATCAGAATCCTAAGCAATCAGATACTAAGCAATCGGATAATAATTCGTCATTGCCAGAAGAAAATCTAGAAGATACTTCATCATCGCACAATTCTTCTGGTGGTGATATCTCAAATGAGGAAGAAAAGGGCCAAAAATTATTTTCAGAAAATAAAAATGAGGGAAATATAGAATCCTCTGATGTGGGGATTGATATAAAAAAACTGCTTAAAGTCAAGGGTAAAAAAAAGGATAGACTCTATGGTAAACGTGTGGAATCAAAAACAGAGAAGGGAAAATATGTAAGATCTAGATTTTCATCTCAAAGGCCTAAAGATATTGCTATTGATGCTACTATTCGTGCTGCTGCCATGAAATCCAGTGGAGAAATCAAGGTAGAACCTCATGACTTACGGGAAAAGGTTAGAAAACACGGAGCCAGGGCTTCTATTGCTCTGGTGGTAGATATAAGTGGATCAATGGTTTCTGAGAAAAAGGCCAATCGAGTGAAGAGCATTTTAAATCAAATCATTAAAGATACCCAGCGCCATAAAGACAAGCTAAGCGTGATAGGATTTAAAGGTAGGGAAGCAGAGGTAATTATTCCCACCACTAAACGCGCCGCTGCTTTCCAAAGTAAAGTCGATGAAATTAGAGTAGGTGGAACCACACCCCTGGCTGCTGGTTTAAAGAAAGGCCTGGAAATATTAGTCTCAGAAAAGAAGAATAAAGAATATGTTCCCATGATGGTTGTTTTAACTGATGGAATGCCCAATGTGGGAATTAAACACAGTCCCAGCAGAGATGCCCTTGATTTGGCGGAAAAACTCAATGAAAATCATATTCATACGGTAGTGGTAAACTTTGAGAGAATACTCCATCATGGTCGTAATCTGAATATGGAGCTGGCCATTTATTCTGGTGGCCGTTATTATGATCTGGAGGATTTGCAAAATCCCGGCCAGATTATGAATAAGATTTTAGAATATGAGCGAAGTGTTTTTTAATTTTTAATAATTCAATACCCATAATTGAAATTTAGAAAATAAATAATTTATTTTTATTATTTTAACATTTTATTTTCGTTTCTTTTTTAATTTAAAAATTTAAGTTGGAATTAATTTTTTATCATTTTTTACATTATCTATCTTTTCTTAATTTTAAAAAAATTGGGAAAAAATGGTGGGGGCTGATAATTGGGATAATCTTCGCCGAAAAGCAGAAAAATCTCTTCGCCATAATAAAGAATATAACACGCCATCCATAGCTTTTAAAGATATTAGTAATCTCATCCATGAAATTCAGGTTCATCATATTGAGCTGGAAATACAGAATGAAGAGCTTCGTAATAGTCAAATTGCCCTGGAAAGTATGAATCGTAAATATTTTGATTTTTACAATTTTGCACCTATTGCTTATTTTTCATGTGACAAAAAGGGGATAATTAGTGATGTTAATTTAGAAGGAGCTTCTCTTTTAGGTTTGGAAAGAAATAATCTTTTTAATAGTGCATTTATTCGCTTTTTAACTCAAGATTCCAGAAGGATATTTCATCTACATATGAAAAAGGTTTGTGATACTTTAGAAACAGAGAGATGTAATCTTGAAATGATAAAATCTAATGGATTGCAATTCCATGCTCATTTAGAAACAGTGGGCATTACGGATAGTGATGGAACTTTTAAAGAATTTAGAACTGCCATTATTGATATAACTGAATTTAAACATTCTGAAGATAAAATAAATGGATTTATAAATGCTAAAGACATTCTCCTTAAAGAAACCAATCAACTTCATAAAAACAATCTCCAAATTATATCTAATTTTCTTGAACTTCAGTCTAAATATAGTAAAGATGATGAAACTCAGGAAATTTTCAGGGAATGCCAAAACAGAATAAAGTCAATGACCATTATACATGAAAAATTAGATAAGTCTGATTTTCTTGAAAAAATTGATTTTAAAAATTATATTAAAGAATTAATGGATTATTTACAATCATATTATCATTTAAGCTCAAATATCAAATTGATTTTGAATGGGGATAATTTAATGTTAAATAATAATACTGCTGTTTCATTAGGACTAATTATTAATGAATTAGTTACTAACTCTATTAAATATGCTTTTCCAGATGGTAGAGATGGTGAAATAACGGTAGATTTCTATAAAACTAACAATGAATTTATCCTCAAAGTGAAAGATAATGGTATGGGGCTTCCAGAAGATTTAGATTTCAAGCAAACACAATCGTTAGGTTTAAAATTAGTAAATAGTTTAACCGAGCAAATTGATGGTGAAGTAGAACTTAATAAAACTAATGGGACCTGTTTTAAAATAATATTTAAAGAAATAGAATATAAATAATATGATAAATATTTCTGAAAGTCTTTTCCTATAATTGGAGATAAGATGTTATTGTTTATTAAAATAAATTATATAGATTTGAATGAAGAATAAATCTGTCATTCGAAACCTTAATTATACAAAAGCTATATAAATATAAATGATATTATGAAAACTGGTGTTGGTTACAGCAAATCAAAAGATTCGGCCCAGGCAGGGATAGAAGCAGTAGAAAATGCTTTAAAAGAATCTGGAAAACCTTCATTAACTTTTTTATTTACTACTGATGTATATGATCAAAAATCTGTCTTTGAATCGGTTAAAGAGTTAGTTGGGGATTCAAAGATTGTTGGCTTTTGTGGTGGGGGAATAATAACTCCTGAAGGCGTATTAAGGCAAGGTGTAGGAGTATGCACGCTGAGCGGGAAGGAACTTCTGGTGGAAACTTCTCTGCAAAAAAATATCAACTTGAATCCGCATAAAGCCGGTGAAAAAGCCGGTGAAAAATTGATGGCAAGTGGAATTCAAAAAGGTACAGTATTTGCTTTTCCAGATGGATTCACGTCTAATATTTCTGAAACAATTCAGGGACTTTACAATACTATGGGTCCTGATTTCAAATATGCAGGGGGCGGTGCTGGAGACAACCTTAAATTCTTTAAGACTTACCAGTTTACTGAAAAAGGAGTAGAAAGCAGAGCACTGGCGACGGCTTTAATTGATGGCATTGAAATTCAAACAAGCATAGGGCACGGTTGGGAGCCTAAAAGGGATCCTATGATAATAACCAATTCTAATGGTAAAAAAGTTGTTGAAATAAATGGTATCACCGCTTTTGATTCTTATAATGAACAGATTGGAGTTATTGGAACTGAAAAATTTCCAGAATATGGTATGAGATATCCTCTTGGATTTCCCGATGTTTCAGGTAATTATCTGATTAGAGATCCCCTAAAATTGAACTTTGATAAAAGTATTGATTTTGTAACTGAAATTCCTAAAAATGCAGTGGGTAATGTGATGGAAGGTGAAATAATTGATCTAATTAAGACGGCCAAAAATGTAGCTGAGAAAGCCGTTCAAAACATTGAAAAACCCCAGTTCGTACTTTTATTTGATTGTATATCTCGTTATCTCTTAATGGGTGATGAATTCGAAAAAGAACTGGAAAGTATAAAGAAAGTAATAGGTTTTGAAGTTCCATTTCTTGGAGCACTTACATTTGGCGAAGTTGGTAGCTATATAGATGTCCCTCTTTTCCATAATAAAACTGTGGTAATTGTAGTTGGATAATTATAGTGGGAGAAACTTCATGAATGAAAAATCATATGATAAATTAGCAATTGCTGAATTATCAACTCTTTATGAGATTTCTTCTATTTTATTTCTAAGATCAAAAGATGAGATTTTAAAAGAGGCATTAGAAAAAGTTATAAGGCTTTTTGGAGTCCGTTATTTTTTATTATTTGATGGAAAATCAGATGATGGACAAATTGTATCCTCTTGGGGTTTTAAAGGCTCTGAAGATTTTTTATTGAAAATTAATCAAAAAGAGCCAAATCAATTTAATTTTTCATTTACTAAATTGGGTAATTTGGAGTTATTCATGGAGCAAAGTTACCCTATAAAAACTAGGGAGCGTCGTCTTTACATAATGTTTGCACGAAGCCTTGAAAATTCTCTATTAAATGCTAAAAATATTGAAAAACGTGAAAAGGCAGAGAAAACTCTACAAAAATCTGAAAAAAAATTTAGAGATCTAGTAGAAAACATTAATGATGTAATTTTTACTATAAATCCTGAGGGTTATATTACTTACATTAGTCCCACAATCGAACAAATCACCAGTTACAAAACTAATGAGCTCATTGGTCAAAATTTCACTATTTTTGTGCATCCAAATGATATATCTGATTTATTTGACTCTCTAAAAAATACATTAGCTGGCAAATTAAAACCAACTGAATTTAGAGTTCTGGATAAAGATGGGACTGTTCTTTATATACGCACATCATCTAGACCCATAATAAAACAAAGCCAAACCATAGGCGTTACGGGAGTAATTTCCGATGTAACTGAACGGATAAAATTTGAAAAAGCTCTAAAAAAATCTGAAATAAAATACAGAACTATTTTTGAACACACTGGGACCGCTACTGCAATTATAGATGAAGATACTACTTTATCTTTGGTTAATGCTGAATTTGAAATACTTTCAGGCTATTCTAAAGAGGAACTTGAAAATAATAAAAGCTGGACAGAATTTGTGGCAGAAGATGATTTGGAGAGAATGAAGAACTATCATGCCCTGCGAAGAACTAAAGCGAGCATTGCTCCCTTAAATTATGAATTCCAATTTATTGATAGAAATAAAAATATTAAAAATGTTCTGATAACTGTTGTTCTCTTTCCAGATAGTCAAAAAAGTTTAGCATCTCTTATAGATATTACTGATAGAAAAAAAGCTGAACTAAAAATTAAAGAGCAATTTAATTTCTTACAACATTTAATAGATTCAATAAATCTACCTATTTTTTACAAGGACATAAATGGTGTCTATGATGGATGTAACCAAGCTTTTGAGGAATATTTAGGTCTACAAAAAGAGAATATCATTGGAAAAACGGTTTATGACATAGCACCGAAAGAATTGGCGGATAAATATTATCAAATGGATAATGATTTATTCCAAAAGCTTGGTTTTCAGGTAGATGAAGCTCCAGTAAAATATGCTGATGGTACCACACACTTTGTTGTATTTAATAAAACTACATATAATGATACTACAGGTAATTTAGCTGGATTAATTGGTATAATGGTGGACATTTCTGAGAGAAAACAATCTGAAGATAAAATTAAAAAAGCACTTGAAGAAAAGGAGATGCTTCTTAAAGAGATTCATCATAGGGTTAAAAATAATTTGATGGTTATTTCTAGCCTTCTTAATATTCAATCTAAGTATATTAAAGATAAAGAAGCTTTAGGTATTTTTAAAGAAAGTCAAAATCGTGCTAAGTCTATGGCACTTATCCATGAGAGACTTTATCGATCTAGTGATCTTAAAAGGATTAATTTTGGTGATTATATTCGAACTTTGAGTATAGATCTTTTTCACACCTATATTATTGATCCGAGTTTGATAAAATTGAATATGGATGTGGATGATTTAATGGTGGATATTAATACTACTGTTCCTTTGGGCCTAATTGTAAATGAATTAATAACTAATTCCATGAAACATGCTTTTCCGGATGGAAGAAATGGTGAAATAACCATTGGTTTCCATAAAAACAATGATGAATTTATTCTTTCAGTGAAAGACAATGGTATAGGTTTTCCAGAAGGCCTGGACTTCAGACAAACAAAATCATTAGGTTTACAATTAGTAAATAGTTTAACCGAACAAATTGATGGTGAAATAGAACTTAATAAAACTAATGGGACCTGTTTTAAAATAATATTCAAAGAAATAGAATATTAATTAATTGCAAAAGATATATTTAATAAAAAATAGGATTTTTTAGAATTATAAGAAAAGATTAATTTTTCAATAATTTAACTAAAAATAATATAAAATTTAAATACCCCTTATACTATAATATAACCTTTACAATAAACCGTGAAATAATATGAAAGTAACTGTATACCATGCCGAGGAGTGCGACCGTAAGAAATGCACCACCTTTAAAATGGCCAAAAAAGGAAAGTTTAAAATAGTAAATCATCTTAATCAGTTACCTAGAGGTGCAATTGTACTGAATCCTTATTCTAAAAAAGCAGTCTCTCCTGAAGATAAGGGCGCTGTTATTAAACGTGGAGTGGCTGGATTAGACTGCTCCTGGAAGAAGGTTCAAAAATCTGCTGCGATTTTTAAGACTTCTAAGTATCATAGATCGCTGCCATTTCTTGTTGCAGCAAATCCCACTAACTATGGTAAGCCCTGTATTCTTTCAACTGCAGAGGCAATTGCAGCAACCTTTTATATAGTGGGATTGAAAGATATAGCAGAAGATATAATGTCCCATTTTAAGTGGGGACCCCATTTTCTAATACTCAATAAAGAGTTACTAGAAGCATATTCCGATGCTGAAACCAGCGAGGAAGTTATTAAAGCTCAAAACGAATTTATAGGAGGCTAACCAATGGCTAGATTTGAAGAAGCAGAGAACAGAATATTCAATGTTAAAATTTGTCTTAAATGTAACGCTAGAAACCCACCAAGTGCTAAAGTGTGCCGGAAGTGTGGTTACAAAGGTCTAAGATACAAAGCTAAAGAATCAAGGGGTTAATCATACCCTTTAACTTTTTATATTTAATAATTTTATTTATCACGTTTATCGATTAATGAAGTGTATATTAATTTTTTCAAGGTTTTAAAATGAAAGTTGAAGCTTATTTTAAGGATATTTTAAAGGAAAGAAAGATACATCTCACCCTTCTAGATCCTGAAGAACAAACTCCTGAAGAAGCATTGTCTATATCTAAAGCTGCTGTTTCTGGAGGGTCTGATGGTATTATGCTGGGAGGTTCTACCACAGACGCTGCTGAACTTGATGCCACGGCTAAAATACTTCAAGAAAATCTTGATGTTCCTATAGTGCTTTTTCCAGGAAATATAAGTGGTGTGAGTTCGTATGCTGATGCTATTTTCTTTATGAGTCTTTTAAATTCTAGCAATCCATATTGGATTATTGGGGCGCAAGCATTGGGAGCTCCAGTAATTAAAAAAATGGGAATTGAAACTATACCTATGGGTTATCTGGTAATTGAGCCAGGAGGAACTGTGGGATGGGTAGGAGATGCTAAATTAATTCCACGCAAAAAAGCAGATTTGGCGGCGGCCTATGCCATGGCGGCTGAATATTTAGGTATGCGTCTGATTTATCTGGAAGCCGGTTCAGGTGCAGAACAGCATGTAGATCCAAAAATGATCGGTATGGTCAAAAAAACTACTGATACGATGCTTATTGTTGGTGGAGGAATCCGCAGTGGTGATGAGGCCCATGTTGTTGCTTCGGCCGGTGCTGATATTATAGTTACGGGCACTGTAGTAGAAGATAGTTTTAATGTGGAAGAGAAGATCTCTGAGATTGTGGAAGGTATGAGAAGATAATTTTAGAACTATTTTTTCTTCTTTATATTTAATTTATTAATATTTTATTAAATTTTTCTATTTTATATGGTAACTTACTATTTTGTTTATTTCTATTTTAGATTAATTAAATCTTTTAAAATCTGTTTTTTTATTATATAGATAATTTTATTGAATATTAAAACAAATTATAAAATAAATTAGTTTTTTATATTTCAATTAATGCACAACAATTAGCTGTTTTTAATGGTGATTTTATGAAAAACGAAAAAGTGGCCCATATATTAGATAGAATAGCGGACTTCATGGAAATGAATGACGACATATTTCGTATGAAGGCCTATCGTAAGGCAGCCCATACCGTGGAAACTCTCTCTGATGATATAACTACCTTAACTGAAGAAAATCGTCTGCAAGAGCTACCTGGTGTGGGAAAGGCCATAGCGGCCAAAATCAAAGAAATTGTGGAAACTGGTTCTCTGGAATACTTTGAAAACCTGAAAAAAGAGTACCCGGTGGACTTTGATGCTATGATAGAAGTGGAAGGTCTGGGCCCTAAAACTATAAAACTACTCTATGATGCGTTGGGAGTGGAAAATCTGGATGATCTGGAGCGCCACGCCAAAAGACACCATGTTCGTCGAATCAAGGGCATGGGGGATAAGAAAGAGAAAAAAATTCTTGAAAATATAGAAATGGCCCGAAAAAACTCAGGAAGAAAACTCCTGGGCCATATTCTACCTCTGGCTGAAGCTATAAAACACCAGATTGAAGTTTTAAAAGTAGTGGAAGCTGTGGAAATTGCCGGTTCCATCAGGCGCCGCAAGGAAAGTGTGGGGGATATTGATATACTGGTCATTTCTGAAAATTCTCAAGAAGTAATGGATTATTTCGTATCTTTACCTATTGTTGATGAAATAGTAGTTAAAGGACCATTAAAGAGTACTGTAGTACTTAAAGAAGGACTGGACTGTGATTTAAGGGTATTTGAAAGGGATATATTTGGTGCAGCCATGATGTACTTTACGGGGTCAAGGGATCTGAATATAGAACTCCGGAAAATAGCCATCTCTCAAAATATGAAACTCAGTGAATGGGGACTTTTTAAAGGGGATGAAATAATCACTGGTAAAAGTGAAAAAGATGTTTTTAACTCACTTGGTCTACAATATATTCCTCCTGAGATGAGGGAGAATAGAGGAGAAATAGAAGCTGCCCGTGGGGGAAAAATACCTGAATTAATTGGATATGATGATATTAGAGGGGATTTACAGGTACATACTCAATGGAGTGATGGGAAACATACTATAATGGAAATGGTTCAGGAGGCCCAGAAACTAGAATATGATTACCTGGCCATTACGGATCATCTGGGAACCCTAAGAACTGCTGAGGGAATGAATGACTCTGATATTCTAAATCAGTTTCAAGAAATTGATTCTATTAATGATGAAATGAAAGATTTTACTCTATTAAAAGGCCTGGAAGTGGATATTGACTCTCAGGGAAATTTAAATATTAGTGAAACTATTTTAGCTGAGGTTGATGTGGTGGTGGCCAGTTTACACTCTGATTTAAGGCAAGATTTCTTTGAAATGACGAATAGATTGATTAGGGCTATGGAAAATCCTTATGTGAATATTATTTCTCATCCTACTGGTCGAAAAATTCAGGAACACCGCGAATATGATTTAAATCTGGATAAAATCATGCAAAAGGCCAGTGCTACAGGAACTATTCTGGAGATTAATTCTCATCCTAACCGCCTTGATTTAAGAGATATTTACATAAAAAAAGCCATAGATATGGGGTGTAAATTAGTTATTAATTCCGATGCTCACTCTTCAGGTGAAATGAAAAACATGCAACTGGGAATAGCTACTGCTCGGAGAGGGTGGGCCAGAAAAGAGGATATTATCAATACCTTTGATTTAAAGGAACTTAATAAAATTTTAGGTAATTAAAGGTGTTTAATTTTATTATTTTATTAAATTATTTTATTTTAATTTTTATTAGTTAAAACTATTTTTTCATTATTCTATCTCTTAATGACGGTAAAGAAGTATGTAAAAATATTAAGATTACTAAAGGAACAAAAAACCAGACATGTAAATTAAATGACAGACTTTTATTAAGCAAGCCAATGGTTATAAATTCCATGCTACGGTGATAATTGATTCCCAGGCCACTAATGATTACTATAATTATTACAGCATAAAGAATGTAGGCCGTATATTTTTTCAATTTTTGGTAATCTTGATTGTTTAGGGGAGCCATATAACCATCTTTTTTTAAATTTATAACTTTATTATAAACTTTAAACTATAATTTAAGCAGAAAAACTTTCATTTAAATTACCAGTATTAGAATAACCTCTACTTTCCCAATATCCGGTGTAATTAGTGTTATTGGAAATTTCGATTTTAGTTATCCATTTAACCCATTTATATCCCCATTTACTCTCGGCCACTAATTGAAAGGGGAATCCTCGCTCGGGGGGAATGGTCACATTATTCATTTTATAGGCCATTAAAATATGGTTATTATGCAGATAATCCAAGGGAAAAGAAGTTGAATAACCATCAGCGGCATAAAATATAACTGTTTTACCATCAGGTGTTGGTTTGGTTTCATTTATGAGTTCACTAACTAGAATACCTCTCCATAATATGTTGACGGACCAGCCCTCAACACAGTTAAGGGTAACTACTTTTTGATAGTTTTTATGGTTAATAACTTCTTTATACGTATAATTTTTCGGGTTTTGAACTCTCCCTGTTATTTGTAGTGTATAATTATTAATATCTACCTTTTGAGGGCCTTTAATAGAATTTTCACGAAAATCATTGATAGATGAGAGTTTTTGGCCCTTATAGTCTTTGACCTGGACTGAATCCAGGGTAGTGACATCTGGATTTAAAAAAGCATTTAAGGTGAAGAATGATATTAATCCAATTAATAATAAAATAGAGATTGCAGCTGGTTTATACATAAATCCTCGCAATAATTTTAAATTATTTTATGTATTATGAATTAATTAAGTTTTGAATTAAAGTTCATGGATAATTTATTTATTTCTTAATGAATTTAGATTTTTTGATTTTAATTAATTCTTAATCTATAATGAAATCAAATGAATATATTAACTATATTATTTATTAATTATATTATTTTAGTATCTAAACACAAATTAAATAAGAATGTGAACCAATATAATTAAATATAGACTTTATTAATTGATTGGGAGTTGATTTCATGGTTACCAGTGAAGAAATTAGAAGAAAATTGGAAGAGAAAAAAAGAGCTAAAGTGGGAGGTTCTACCCCTACTAGATCACCAGGCCAAACTCCGACTTCTAAGTCGGCTGTTTCACCACCTAAATCTCCTGGTTCTGGTCTGCCACGACCAAAAGCACCTCCAGTGAGAAAAATTGAAGTGCCAGAACCTGAAGCAGAACCGATTGTGAATGCTCCTGAAATAGAAGCAGAAGAGCCTTCTACTGTAGAAGAAGTAGTAAAACATTGCCCTAATTGTGATGTGGATTATTCCAATGACACTAATTTCTGCCCAGATTGTGGATCTAAATTAGAAGACGTGGTAGAAGAAGTTGTAGAAGACATTCCTGAAGAAGAAGTTGTAGAAGAAGTTTCCACAGAAGAAACTCCAGAAGAACCAGGAATGGTAGTAGTACGGCCCGAAGACATCCCTTTAAACACAGCCACTTTTGCTGATGACATTGTGGTAGTAACCTCTAATTTTGTTCCTGGATTTAAGGCCGTAGAAACCTTAGGGTTTGTATATGGTCTAACTGTGCGAAGTCGAGGTGTAGGTGGCCAAATAGGTGCTGGAATAAGGTCCATGTTTGGTGGGGAAATAAAAGAGTACGTTCAAATGATGGAAGAAAGCCGTAACCAGGCCCTGGAGCGTATGATTGAACATGCCCGTAGTATGGGGGCCAATGCCATTATCAGTTCCCGATTTGATTCAGATCAGATTTCTGATATAATGCAAGAGATTTTGGCCTATGGTACGGCTGTTATTATTGAGGAAGAAGATTCTCAATAATTATTTTTTATTTTTTTATTTTTAGATTATTCCAATTCTTCTTCTGATTTTTTTAAATTTTTTAATACCTAAATTATTATATGTTATTTCATCATTCTATTTCGGCAACCATGTATGTAATAACATGTGAACATTAGATCCAATTAGAATGAAATAAATCTATCAGATCTTGGATTTGTAATTTACTTAAAATTTTCTATTTTATAATAATAACAAATAATAAAAGTAATATTGGATTATAATAGCACATAAATGTTTATTTAAATAAAGTAATATGGGGCTTTAAAATGAGTGTGCTAGAGGATATATTGGAAGAATTCTTTAAAGAATTGAATGATGATGATAAAGTTCCTAATGAACTTATAGATAGCATGAAAAGTTTAATTGAAAATGACGATTTTTCTTCTGAAAATTTATTAGAAATATTGGAAAGTAGTGACTTAAATGGTTCTGAAGATTAAAAAAATGCATATTAAAGCATTTAGGGGTATAAAAGATAGTGAAATTTTACTAAACGAAAAATCTCTTTTGATTTGTGGTGAGAATGGCACTGGAAAAAGTTCAATTGTAGATTCTATAGAATTTTTCTTTAAAGGAAAAGTTTCTACATTAAAAGGAAGTGGAATAACTTTTAATCGGCATGGACCGCACACTAATCATACACAGGAGGATATAAAAGTTGATTTAACTTTTACAGCAGAAAATACTCTTACTAGAACACATAATTCATTTAGTCCAATACCATCTAATTATAAAAAGTATTTTAATGTATCACAAGATGGTGTATTCATTTTACGTAGAAAGCAACTTCTTTCATTTATTGATAACACTCCTTCGGAACGTTTTAATGTCATTAGTGGATTTATGGGAATAGATTATTTAGATAAAATTGAAAAAGCAATGAAAGAATCTGTTTATGACTTAAAAAAAGGAGTAGATGAGAAGGAAACAGGCATCCAAAAAATTTTGAATAATATATCTGAGATTGTTGGAAAAGTAATAACTAGTGAAAAAGAAATTTTACCAAGTTTAAATGAACTATTTAAGAAACATGGTTTGCCTGAACTAACTTCTTTCGAAAAAGCACCCGAACATAGTGCAAAAATGTTTTCAATTGTCAAAGAAGACTCTGATAACTTACAAAATATTATTATTCTTAAAGAAATTCGAGAAAAAACTGAAAATAAAGTTGAAACCGATTCACACTCGAAAATAAAGGATTTCAATATTAAATTAAATGATCTTCTGAAAGAAAACATGAAAGAAAACATGTCTTTAAAATTGTTGCTTGAAAGCGGGAAAGATGCATTAGAAATAGACAAATTAGAGAATAAATGTCCATTGTGTGAAGAAAAAGTTGATAAAAAAGATTTAATATCTAAAATCGAAGAAAGATTGCAATCTTTTGAGAAAACTTCGGAAGACTTCTTAAAATTGAAAGAAGAACTAAAATCAATTAGTGATGAAATAAGTAACCTGATTAATCATGGTAATGATATTCTAAATCAAATAGAAAGATTTGATGAATTTAAAGATGATGAAACAAATTTAAAAGAAAAAATAGATTATTTAGTTAATTTTCAAAAACAGCTGAAATCAGTTTTAGATAAAAATGATCAAATATTGATTAATGATTTTAATACTATCTTAGATGATTTTTCAGATATTTTAATAAATATAAACAAAAAGACTGAAGAATTAATTTCTAAAATTAAAATTACCGACGATGAAAAAAAATTCTTAGATCTATTAGAAGTGCTTGCAGTTGCAATAAGTAAAATCAAAGATATAACTGAGTATAATGATAATTTGAAAGAACTAAAATCTCGATTAGAACTAATAGATAATATTTACAATTCTTTTATTGAATTGAAGAAAAGTAAAATTCAGTCCATTTTTGATTCTATACAATCTGATATTCAAGATTTTTATTCATTACTCCATCCCAAAGAGCCCCATAATAATATAGAATTAAAAATAGTTAGGAACGCAAGTGCTGAACTTAAAATAACTTCTTTTAGTCGTGAAAATCAAGACCCTCGAGCTCTAACTAGTGAGGGGCACCTTGATTCATTAGGTTTATGTATTTTTCTTGCTTTAGTGAATAAATTTAATAAAGATTGCTCTTTGATAGTGCTTGATGATATTGTAACTACAGTGGATTCAGCCCATAGACAGATGATATGTAAATTGCTATTTACACAATTTAAAAAGAAACAATTTATTATAACTACTCATGAAAATTTATGGTATCAACAGTTATTCAAATCACAACAAGTTTTTGGAGTTAATTTTGAAAATTATATTATTTCTAATTGGACAGTTGATGATGGACCTGATTTAAAACCTTATAAAATTAATTTAGATAGAATATATGAGAAAATTTCATCTGGTGACTTATCTTGTGCTGGAAATGAAAGTAGACAATACCTTGAATGGGTTTTAGAAGAGATTTGTAAGTCTATCGATGCAGAAGTCCTAATGAAAGAGAGATATACTGCAGGTGACCTCATGAGTCCTGTCAGAGGCCAGCTGAAAGAAATAATAGCTGATCCAGATATTAAGAAAGAAATAAAAGATGCTTTTAGAGAATTAGAAAATAACAGTATAATGGGTAATATTCTTTCACATAATAACTTATTTGCAGGGAATGTTTCAGCAACAGAAGTTAAAAGATTTGTTGAATCAGTTAAGAAAATACATGATTTAATGACATGCCCGTCTTGTGGAAAATTCATTCAATATCATGAAAGAGCAGGAATTCTTAAATGCCCTAAAAAATGTCCAGATTCAGTTATAATTTCTAATTAATGCATTGAATTTTCTAAAGAAATAGAATGCTATATTTCCAAAAGATTATCATATAATAAATAATAACGACTTAAAAATTATTGTTGAAGGTTATTAGTCCAAGAGAAGACTGAATGGTGAAAATTATATTACTCGCTGTAGAGAGTGGTTAGAGATACCATGCAGGAAATTAGACCACCACTTCTTGAAAATTCTTTACTATAAAGAATGTTATTTAATATAATATGACTAATTATGAACTATTTAAATAACTTCTCGGGAGATGTAAATATATTAACGGATAGTATGCGTCAGATAGCTGAGAAAATCGCTGAACTTTCAGAAAGGGAAATTGGTGAACCTAATATTAAAGAGTTTAAACCGGATAAATTAGATAAAAATCGTTTTTACGAAATTCCGTCAACCCATACATCGAGAAAAATTGCTTGTATTGATGGAGGAAATCAAGAACTTCTTACAACACCTGAATTTTCTGCTCAATTAAATAGGGTTTATTTTAATATTTTTAAAGATAAAAAAAGAGTTCCCATAGAATCGGATATTCCTCAGAAAATTGAATTTTTATCATTGACAACGACGAAATTTGGTAAGAACAAAATTTACTTTGAAACTTCTATTTCACCGATTGATGATGAGTTCAATGAATATTTACCTAATGAAACTAAGTTAACCAGCAGTGAAGTTGATGAAAAAGTCAGTGCGACTTCAAAAGAAGGTATGGAACGTGTAGCTTCAAAAGCTCGTCGGTGTACTGAATGGATTATTGCAAAACGTTTGTTGGATATGGAATTAGATAGTGGAGATATTATAATTAGGGATGGATCTTTGCAAGTAGGCCATAGCCGAGAGAATGAATATGTAAACAAATTATTTAATAAAGCTATTGATGATGGAATTATTTTAACTGGCCTTTCAAAAACATGTAGATTAACCACTACAACACAATTATCTATTATTGCTGCTATTCAAAGGTTATCTAGGGAAACTAAACTTAAATCTAGCAAATGGGTTTATTATCCTATTGCTGAAATGAAAAAGAGTGAACCTAAGCCGTTGATGATGGTGGTTAAAATGAGCAAATTTGCTTATTCGCCATTTAGATTTGAAATGTTGAATAAACAAGCTAATGAACTAGGGCGGAATTCTATTTTGGATATTATTTCTTCCATTGCAAAACAATCAAATGATCTGTCATTGCCAGGGTATCCTTATGGCCTTTTTGACGCTGATAGGTGGGCTAGGGTAACTAATGAAGAAATTGAATCATACAAAACACGTTTTTATTCAGAGATATCTAAAACTGGAATATGGGATGATTTAAAATATAATATTAGAGCTATTGATCTTCATGATAAATTAGATTCTATGTAGGTGATTTAATTGGATAAAATTGGTCAAATTGTAGGTGGCGGATTAAATAACATTTATATAAGGGGAAAAAGTGGAGAAAAATTGGAACTAGGAGATCTTTTAGTTTCAGAATCTAAAAATAAAGATAAAAATTCTATTATCTTCCAAGTTAAAGATATTGAATATAAAAGTCAATTATCCGCATCAACTCATGAAATGGTTTCTGGATTAGAACTTGAGGGATTTGGGGCTGGTTTAAACTGGATGGAACCCGAATTAAGGAATTATGTTGTTGCAAAAGCTAAACCGTTACTTGAAGTTGGAAAAGATGGAAATATCAAAAGCCCAAAAAAACTTCCTGATTTTTTTAATTATGTAAGGATTATTAATAGTGATGATCTTGGATTTTTAGAAACAAAGGATTCTAATGATTACTTACATTTAGGAAAAGTTAGAAGTGGTTCTGAACAGTTAGATGTAGATGTATCTATTGATGCAACCAAAGCGTTAACTCATCACATGTTAATACCTGCAACTACTGGTAGGGGGAAGAGTAATCTGGTAAAAGTGATTCTATGGGGATTAATAGAATCTGAAAATACTGGAATTTTAGTTTTAGATCCTCACAATGAATATTATGGTGATACAATTAATAAAGGATTAAGAGATCACCCTGAAAGTCAAGATATGTTAGATTATTATTCTGTTAATTCTGATGCGATGGGAGAATCATTGATTATTAGTGTCAAAAATATCAGGCCAGAAAATTTTAATGGTATATTTTCCTTTACTTCAGCACAATCAGATGCTATGTATGCATTATATAATCATTTTAGAGAAGATTGGATCTTAAAAATTATTGAAGGTATTGATTCCAATACTTTAAGCAAAATTAGAGTTAGAGCAGAAACTATTAATGTTATTGAGCGAAAATTGGATAGATATATTGGTATTTACTTAAAAGATGATAAAATACGATTTAGAAGCAATATTTTCAAGGGTGAAGAAGGTATTAATACAATTGAAAATATCATTAATTCTCTTGAAGAAGGGAAAATTGTTATTATTGATACTTCTAAATTAAGCGATTCGGAAGAGCTATTTATTGGAAGTATAATTTCAGGAAGAGTTTTAAATAAATATAAAAATTTCAATAGTTCTGAATTGGAAAATAAGCCAGTTATAAGTATAGTTATTGAAGAAGCTCCTAGGGTATTAGGTAAAGACGCTTTTCAGGGACAAATGAATATTTATAGTACAATAGCTAAAGAAGGAAGAAAATTTAAAATTGGATTAATTGCCATAACTCAGCTTGCAAGTGTTATTCCTCGTCCTATATTAGCTAATATGAATACTAAAATTATTTTAGGAAATGAAATGAATGTTGAAAGATCTGCTTTAATAGATAGTGCAGCACAAGATCTTTCTGAAGATAATAGGATTATTGCGAGTTTGGATAAGGGTCAAGCTATTGTAAGTAGTGTTTTCACTAAATTTGCTATCCCTATTCAAATTCCTTTTTTTGATGAATATGTGGATGAATATCTTAAAAATAATCCTCCAAGAAAGAGAGTTACAGGAAAAATTGGTTTGGTAGGTACATAATGTATAAGTTTGCTCATTTGGCTGATTGTCATTTAGGTTTTCAAAAACTAGCAGAATTAAAAGAATTAGAATTTAAAGCTTTTAATGATGCATTGGATATATGTGTTCAAGAAAAAGTTGATTTCATAATCATTGCTGGGGATCTTTTCCATTCTAATCTTCCAGACATGAATGTTGTAAAAAAAACTGTTGCAAAACTAAGGGAAATAAATGAAAAGAATATTCCTATCTATATGAGTTATGGTAGTCATGATTTTAGTCCTAATGCTACTTCTATTATAGATATAATTACAGAAAGCGGCCTTTTAAAAAATATTTATACTCCGGAAATTGTTGAATTGGATGATGGTAACCAAAAAATTGGATTGAGATTTACTACTGATGAAAAAACTCAATGTAAATTAACTGGAATCATTGGAAGAAAAATCGGTCTTGAAGAAGATATTTTTGAATTACTAGATATTGATAGTTTAGAAAATGAAAATGGTTTCAAAATTTTTGTTTTTCATACTTCTATTACGGAATTAATGGATAAATCGTTGTCTAAGATAGTAGATAGTATTTCAATAAATAAATTTCCAAAAGGTTTTAATTATTATGCCGGAGGCCATATTCACAAAAAAATTTTTACTGAGTCCGTTGAAGGTAGAGGCCCGGTTATTTACCCCGGTTCCCTTTTTTCAGGATATCCCCGAGATTTTGAGATTAGTGCTAAAGGTGAAAAAAGAGGGTTCTTCATAACTGAATTTGAAAATGATATAATCGATATAAAGTTTCATGAGATTAAAGTGGCTGAATATGAATTTATTTTATTGAGTGTTAATGATGAAACATCTTATCAGTTCTATGATCGGGTATTGAATGAAGTTCAGGAAATAGATGTGAATAATAAAATTGTTATTTTAAAGCTTGAGGGAGAACTCTCAGGTGGTAAAACATCTGATATAAATCTTTTCGATATTAGAAAAACTTTGAATGAAAATGGGGCGTTTAGTGTTAATATTAATCATCATAGTCTAAAATCTAAAGAATTTTCTAATATAACTACTAAAGGTGAAAATAAGGCTGAAATTGAAGAAAATATTCTTAGAGAGAATATTGGAACAGTCAATATTAACATTGAAAACTTAAAAGGCGATAAAGGCGCTCAAAAAGCATATGAACTTGTTAATATATTAAGACATGACTCAAAACTTAATGAAAAAAAACAGGATTATAAAAATAGAATTATTAAAGATGCTTTAAATCTTTTAGATGTTGAGGTGTTGCCTGATGATATTTAAAGCACTTAACCTAGATAATATTAGAAGTTATAAGCGTTATCAAATTGATTTCCCATTAGGAACTTCTCTTTTTGAGGGGGATATTGGCTCTGGAAAATCTACTATTTTAATGGCCATTGAATTTGCTTTATTTGGATTGGGTAATCAAAAAGGAGATTCATTACTTAGAAAAGGATCGAAAAGAGGTACTGTTGTCCTAGAATTTGAAAATAATGGTAAAAACTATCTGGTTGAAAGAAGTCTGACTAGAAAAGATAAGAGTGCGCCTGTAAGGCAAGGAAAATCTATTTTAAGTATTGATGGGGCGATTTATCAATTTTCTCCTACAGAAATTAAAGAGAAAATATTGGAAATTTTGAATTTTAATGAATCTCCAAATCCAAAATCTCAGAGTTTTATATTTAGATATGCCATTTATACCCCTCAAGAGGAAATGAAAAATATATTGTCCCAAAAACCGGATGTTAGGCTGCAAACACTCAGAAGAGCATTTGGAATAGAAGAATACAAAATTGCTATAGAAAATTCTTTATTAATTTCTAATTACCTAAAAGAGATAAAACGGTACTTTGAGGGCCAAATAGTTAATCTCAATGATAAAAAACAAGAATTTGAAGAACTTCATAAAAGCAAGCTTAGCGCTGAAAAAGATATGGGTTATTTAACAATAGAACTTTCTAAATATGAATCAATCCATGATAAAGAGAAATCTGAATTAGAACAGCTTAATTCTATCGAGGCTAAAATAAAAGAAATTAAGGTTCAGATACCTCATTTAAAAACTCAAATTAATGACAAAGAGTTATTAATAGCTAAATACTCAAATGAGATTAAAAATCTTGAAGATGAGAACCAGTTATTAAATCAAGATATTGCAAACTTTAAAAAAGTGGAAAAACCTTCAAATCTGAATGAAGAACAAATTAAAGGAAATATATCTGCTCTTAAATCGACAATTAATAAAAGGAATGAAATTTTAGCCAAAAAATCTTTTTTAAATGATGAAAAAACAGATTTAGAGTCAAAATTAGGAGATTATAAAGTTTCGGATGTTCTTGACTTGACTAAAGAGAAACAAAATATTATTAAAGCTTTAGAAAAGAAAGAGGATTTAATTACTGGGACAGAAGAGCAGAATAATGAGATTTTGAAAAATAAATTTAGAATTGGCGCTGTTATAACTGAACTAAAAGAAAAACAAAGTAATTTAGACGGGGTTAGTGATGTTTGTCCGATCTGTGATAGTGTATTAGATGATTCTAGAAAAAAATCAATAAAAAACGAAAGAGAAGCTCAAATTCTTGAAAAATCAAAAGAAATTGAAATTATTGAAGAACAATTGAATAGAAAATCCGAGGATTTAAAAAATCTATTAAAAGAAAGAGATGATTATAAAAATTTAATAATAGAATTTGGATCTCTTATTGTTCAAAAAGAAAAATTAGATAATTTAAATGGTGAAATATTTAAATTAAATAATGCTTGTAAAGCATTAGACCTATATATGTCTTCTTTAGAAAAAGACTCATCTGAAATTTCAACTCCTAATGAATTGCTATTTTTTTATGAAGAAATTTTGGAAAAGATTAGATACTTTAACAAAATTCAAGGGGATATTGCACAATTAAATAATCAATTAATCAAAAATCAGAACAAAATACAAGAAAAATCCCTTGAAATCGAATCTAACTCTGCAAGCAAAGAAGTATTGTCAAAAACTCTTTTAGATGCAAAAAAGGAATCTGAACAACTATTTGATATTTCTGATCAAATCGAGAAACTTAAAAAAGAACACCAGACAACAAGTTTTAAATTTCAGGATTTGAAGGCGAGATATGTCAAAACTAAAACATTAATCGATCGTTTTGAAATTGAAATAGAGAAAATAAACTCTGAAATTATAAATAAGGAAAAAATAAAGTCACGTTCAAATATTGTAAATGATAATTATATTTGGATTAATGATTATCTGATTCCAACTCTTAATTTGATTGAAAAGAGAATGATGAAAAAAATATTCATAGATTTTAATAATAACTTTCAAAAATGGTTTAAAATTCTTATTGACGATTATTCTAAGGCTGTTAAAATTAATGAAGAATTTACACCTATTGTTGAACAGGATGGTTTTGAACAGGAAATCAATTATTTGAGTGGCGGTGAAAAAACTAGTGTTGCATTTGCATATAGGCTAGCTTTAAACAGCATTGTTCAAGTAGAATCAACTAGTTTGGAATCTAATGTTCTTATTTTAGATGAACCTACAGATGGATTCAGTAAAGAACAACTTTTTAAAATTAGGGACATTTTAGATGAATTAAAAACTGAACAATTAATTATGGTTTCACATGAACAAGAACTGGAGAGTTTTGCAGACCATACATTCCGAGTTGAAAAAGTTGATGGTAATTCAACTATAGTTGATTTATGATGTGTACGGGCCAGTAGGTAAGACCACACTGGACATGATAAGTGGTGGAGAACGAATAGCTGTTGCATTAGCATTAAGGTTAGGGATTACCAAGGCACTTTCCGGTGGCACTCTTGAGCTTATAATGTTGGATGAACCTACCATACATTTAGATACTTTCCGCCGATCAGAACTTATTGATATTTTAAAAAGAATGTCTATTATTCCACAGATGATAATTGTAACTCATGATGTGGATCTGGAAGAAGCCGCGGAAAATATCATTAAAGTGGAGAAAGTAGAGGAAATTTCTAGGGTAATGGTGGAATAGTAAATAAGTGCATTAGGGGATAGATATGATGTTGTAATTTACTCAAGTTTAATTTCCATTATAATTATTTTATTTTTCAAATATTTTTTTTAAAAAAATCAATAAAAACACCATAAATTGAAAAATATCTCTTAATACGCCTTAATTAAAAATAAGTAACATGGTGTAATATAAATCGTTTTTAAGGAATATTAAAATCTTATTTTATTGATTGCCACCTAAAACTTCCTTCTTTGTAAAGGCCTTACTTTAACTATTTTAGAATACATTTTAATTAGGGTTATTATATTAAATTATGTCACATTTAATGCTCTGAGCTTGAAAATAGGCTCCCATATCTCTTATCTCTATAGGACTATATCAATCTCTTTTAAAAGGCTTTTAAATCCTAAAAAAGTCCCTAAAAGCGTCTTATTTTTATTTTCCGACCAAAGCATTTATAAGTGTTGCAGACTAAAGTTCATTTTTCCAAGATGGGTCTTATGAGTTCAAGACACTTGGAAATGGAGGCGATAAAATTACGCGAAACAAAGTTTTTGCAGTGCTTTTTGCACTAAGTATAGTTGCAGGAATATTACCTGTATCATTTGCAGACAATAATCAAGAAAAGACTAAATTTAAATTAAATGAATCTAATACTCACGTTAAAGTTGACAAGGCCGTAGAAGTAAATGGGGCCTATAAATATAAGAAGTACAAAAAGTACAAAAAGTACTCTTATAAGAAATCCAGTGGATATCGTTACAGTAAAATTGGAGACTGTTGGGCAATGAGTAACTACCTTTACAAAAAATTAACCAAAAAAGGTACTAAAGCTAGAATTGTCCAGTATAAAACCAAAATGTCTTCCAGACACAGGTCCGTCCAATTATATAAAAATGGAAAATGGGCAGATTATAATTACAAGGCCAATGGTATTAATAAGATATATAATGCCACTTCCAGTAAACCCGGTATGAAAGTAATTGCCACTTCTAAAGTATGAATTCATACTCTTTAAAGAGAAAGTAAATATATTCTTTCTCTATTTCTATTTATTTTATAAATGAGTTTTAATTCAATCATTAGAATATGATTGATTATTTTTTATTTTACATATTTTTTAATAGGTTCTATTTTTATTCCAATTTTTGAAAAATATTTAGTTCTGATTAAATTGATGAATTAATTTTCTTAGTGTTTTATTTTCAATTTTATTGTTGTTGAAAGTTTTTTTAAATACTTCCGTATTGGTTTTGGGCATTCATAGAGCAATATATTTTTAAATAAGTCTGTATTGGCCTTATAGTAACGTTATAGTAATATATATTAACTTACAAGTTCAAAGATTAATCTATAATTTTAAATTTAGAATAAATATAGTAACCAAATTTGAATTAGGAAATAATCTTTTTGAACTTTGATAAATTGATTCATGTATTATAAAATGAAATTTCAATGATTTTAATGATGATAAGGGGATATCATGGCCGATAACGATCAGTATAAGTGGGGAGTAGTATTAGTTGCCTGTTTGGCAATTTTTATCATAGTTTTAGACACATCTGCAATGAATGTGGCGATAACAACATTGGTAGTAGAATTAAATACAACTTTGTCTGAAATCCAGGGTATTATAGCATTATATGCTCTGATAATTGCTTCTTTTATGTTATTAGGGAGCAAACTCCAGGATATCATGGGAAGAAAAAAGACATTTTTGATAGGATTAGGTATTTATGTTATCGGAACAACTATAGCCACTTTTAGTACCTCTGCAACCATGCTTCTTATAGGATGGGCGATTTTCGAAGGTATTGGTGCTGCTTTGATTTTCCCAGCCACCACAACTCTGGTGGGATCCAGTTATAAAGGCAAAGATAAAATAACTGCTTTTAGTATTTGGGGTGGAGTAGCAGCAATGGGGGCAGCTATAGGCCCTATTATCGGTGGAATATTTACCACATATTTAACCTGGAGATTAGTATTTGGATCAGAAATAGTAATTGTGGCTGTAATTTTCTTGCTCAGACATTACCTATCTGAATCAACACCCACTCTCCAATGGAAAGATTTGGATATTTTAGGAGCAGTGCTTTCCATAATATCTTTAGTATTGATAGTTACGGGTATATTATTCCTCAGCGACCCCATGAACTGGGCATATGTAACTGTGTTACTAGTTTCAGGATTAATTCTCTTTGCAGTCTTTTTATTATGGCAGAGAAGGAGAATTAATAAACATTCACAACCACTAATTGATATATCCCTTTTAAAGAATCGTCTATTTGGTTTAGGTACTATTAACTCAGTTATACAGCAAATACCTCTAGCAGGATTTCTTTTTATTATACCTGTATTCCTCCAGCAAGTCATTAAACTCAATGCTTTCAACACCGGATTTGCTCTTTTACCAGCATCAATTACTATTCTAGTGGTGGCCATAGTAGGTGCCCGGTTATCAACCCTTATGGACTCTAAATATGTGGTTATGATTGGTTTTCTTATCTCAGCAGCAGGAATGATAATACTGGCCCCAGTATTTAATGTAAATACTCAAATATCAGATATCATTCCAGGATCAATAGTCTTTGGTGTAGGAATAGGCCTTCTAATGTCACAGTTAACTAATCTTGCCATGTCCGCTGCCAGAGATGACCAAGAAACTGATGCTTCTGGTTTATTCAACTCATTTAAGAATTTAGGTTATTCTATTGGAACTGCATTAATCGGTGTTTTCCTTATAGTGGGGATGTTTTGGGGAATTAGTGCAGGAATAGCATCTACAGGGCAGGCTGGGAATATGACAAACGAGGAAATACAAAGTAATGTTATATTTAACTACTTTGAAAAGATGCAAACCGGCACACCTCCGGAAGTATCGCCACAATTACAGCCGTATACTACGGAGATTATTAATTCGTCCATTAGTTCTGCAATGAAGCAATCATTCTATGCTATGGCATTAATCATGATCTTAGGATTTATAACCAGTATTTTTATTCCAAAGAGAAAAGAACCTAATCCCTAGTTTGGATAAATTATTTTATCCTATGGACCAAATAAATTAGATATAATCATGAAATAGATAAAATACGAAATATATAAAAGAATTCAAAACAATTGTTAAAAAAATATAATATTATTAAAATAGTTTTATAAATTTTAGGGAGAATTAGATGCTAATTATAACTACACCAAACATTGAAGGGAAAGAAATAACTGAATATCATGGATTAGTAACCGGGGACTCTCTTTTGGGAGCAAACCTCTATAAAGATATGTTTTCAGGAGTCAGAGATGTGGTAGGTGGAAGAACCTCCAAGTATGAGGAAGAGCTTTCCAATGCCAGACACATGGCTCTTAATATTGTGCAAGAAAAAGCAGAGAAAATGGGTGCCAATGCTGTGGTGGGAATTCGGGTGACTTATCATAATCTCGGGGGAACCATGGGAAATACTATAATGGTAACTATATCTGGAACTGCAGTTTCATTTAAGGAATAATTTATCATATTAACTTAATTCTTGAGGTGAATCTTTTTGCTTGCTTCTGAGAGAAATTTTTTCGTAGAAAAACGTTGGGCATTGGTGGCCATAGGCCTGGGAGTTTTAGTAGGTTTTCTTTCCGCCCTAATATGTGTTAGATGGCATTTAATTATTTTTGGATTTAATATAATGTATATTATTTCTCCTTTAATGGCTGGATTTGTGGAGACCGTCATAGCCCGTAAAAAATACGGTAAAAGTACAGGAGCTATTAGTGCTCTTTTAACATTCATTTTAATCAATATTTATGGCTGGTTTGTTTACCCTCGCTTAGCAAAAGAACCAGTTACACTTAGTTTAATTACTGTAGTTGCCATATTACTTACCATACAAGCAGCATTCCCCATATTAGTGAATCATATTCTTTTCGTAGTTGTTCTGGGTACCATCAGGAAGATTATTGAATTTTTAGTCTTTGTTCCTTCAAAAATTATGAGAAAACCTCCTGAAGTCAGGGTATTGGAGGATATTAATGAACAATCTGAGGACCAGATTTTTCTGGATGAACTAAACATACCTTTATTGTCTGTTGCTCCGGCTGATGGAGGAAAAATAAAAAAATATATGGGTTTAGTTGGTGGAGAAGCTGTAGCTCAAGAAAAAGGACCTGAAAATATGGTTTCAAAGATTACCAAGGTAATTGAACCTATGCAACTTGATGATATTGATTTAAGTGAGGCTAGAAAACTGGCCATATCTAGAATGCTTGAAGAAGCTGAATCAATGGGTGCCAATACTGTTGTTGAAGTTTTAATTGGCTATGTTTCCATGGGTGGATTACAAGGAACTGCATTTATTGTAACTGCCACTGGAACAGCAGTTCTATGTGATAAATGAGTAATTAATAGCGTAAGTCATTCAAAAATTATTAATAATATTTTTAAATTTTTTTTGCTTTTTAAAAATAGAAATTATAAAAGAAATTAGTATTTATTTTTATTCCTACTTCGGAATATAAAAAAGGCCACAATGCCCAAAATTATTAAAATTACTACTATAAAAGCTATTATTCCAAAGATTCCTATAAATCCTAATTTTCCCAAGAAGCCCAGTTTTACTAAACCCCCTGATTTCAATCCTCCGATTTTTAGTGCTGTAATAAACATCTAATCACCTCTTTTTATAAAATATAACTTTTTAATAATTAAATTTTATATCAGTATTAACTTATTATCTAAAATATGGGTTCTTATTAAAATTCACAGTACTCATCCACTTCATCATTCAAAAGGCTCTTTATGGATGCTGCAATACAGGATGCACTCCAACCAATAACACCATTACTGAGCTTTTCTAATTCTTCCGGAACATTTTCCATTCCATAGGGCCGAATAAGGAGCACTGGTTTTTCCAACTCCTGGGCCAAATTCAATACAGTCATTATTAGATTTTTATAGGTGGGATACAGTCTTGATAGGACAATTACTTGGTCAGCATCAGTAATCTGGCCTTTAATCACGGTTTTTAACGCATCCATATCTGCTGTTCCAGAAAGACTATTATCTGAATGATTCTCATAGTTAAAATCATGGGCATCTTCCAGCCTTCCAGTAAATCGCCGGTATTCTTCATCAGTTTCCGAAACTTGAGTAATGAACAGATGATAAGTTTTTTGATCCATTTCTTCTTCAAACATGAGTTTTAGCACCTTTTCATTCTTTAGAGCATATTATTTTATAAGTTAATACTATTTATTTGATACGAAGTAATAATAAATATTAAACCTATTTATTAAATTATTAGTTATTATTTATTAACGTATATTGTAAAGATTTTGGTTACAAAAATTAGATTTTAAATATGAATATTACAAAATAAAAAAATTCAAAATAGAATTAACGGGTTAAAAGAAATGCAGAAGCAATATCGAATATTGCAATCAATGTTGCTGCAGCTGCTATAAATGGATTACTATATAATCCTGTCTTTCGTCATCACTTTTTATCCAGGACTCATCAGTTCCTACTATTTTCCTTCAAAAACTAAAGATTATTATATATTTAGTTATAAATATGTTAACTGTAGGTCCATGATTGATATTCTAAACCATATTCTTCATGGATCTGCTATTATAAATTTATTATCATAACTTCTGGTTGTAAATGTTCTTTTATATTGGCCATACACTCTTAGTATAAGATATATTTGATTTTCTTTAATTAAAAAATTGCTTGGCTAATTATCATAATTAATAATTTTTTTGATATGAAAAATAAAAAAGTGTTAAAATAATAGGTTAATATACAACAAATCACATAAAAAATAAAAATTAAAAGATTAAATAGACCTTTTAGACTCAATTAATTCCTTTAATTTATTCTTATCCACGTTCCGAGTAAATAATGGAGAATCATCTTCATTATAAACAGAAATATTCTCTTCAAAGGTCTTAACACCCTCTTTAACATAAAAAATTCCCAATGGAAACTTTCCTTCTCCATCATGAGGGCCTTCAATAGCTCTTTTAAAGGCCTCCACTTTATCATCAGCAACATAAGAGTCTTCCAAATAATAAGAATTCTCTTTAAACCATTGGAATGTATTTACTTTGTTAAAGGTCACACAGGGCTGGAATATATCCACCAAAGCATATCCCTGATGATTAATGGCATTTTTAATGATTTCTTTGGTTTGATTGATATCACCAGAGAAGGCCCTAGCCACAAAGGTAGCTCCTAAGGATATAGCTACTGACAATGGATTGAATGGCTCTTCAAAAACTCCATCCACCTGGAAGGATGTTTTAAAGTGGGATTGGCTGGTGGGTGAGGCCTGTCCCTTGGTTAATCCGTAAACCATGTTGTTGTGGACGATATTGGTAATATTAGGGTTACGTCTTATGGTGTGCATGAAGTGATTTCCACCTTCACCATAGGTACATCCATCTCCACTCACCGCAATAACCGTCATTTTATTATTGGAAGCTTTAATTCCTGTAGCAGGGGAAAGTGATCTGCCGTGCAAACCATTGAATACATTAGCTTTGATATAGTGGGGTAATTTACCGGCCTGCCCTATACCCGAGACCATAACCAGTTCTTCTGGTGGAATCTCCAGCTCACCCAGAGCCATTTTTAATGATTTTAATATAGGGAAATTACCGCAACCAGGACACCAGGCCACATCTGCGTGTTCCATGTCATAAATTTTCGGATCCATTTTAACACCCCTTTAAACTTCTCCTAATTGATATTTTATTATTTCCACTACTTCTTCTACTGAAAATGGCATTCCATTAAATTTCAGGGCCTTTTTACCCACTTTAAAACTAATTTCGGTTTTAATTAAGTTTGCAAATTGTCCTTTAGCATTATTTTCCAGTAAAACCGTTTTCTCAGCCATCTCCAACATTTTCTCTGTTTCTGGATGTAAGGGATATACTTGTTTAAAGTGCAGGAATGCCACATCTTTATTTCCTAATTTTTCCACAGCTTCTCGAATAGGCCAGTAAGTTGATCCCCAGCCAATTACCAGAAGCTTGAACTTTTGCTCTTTTTTCAAATTAGGAGCACCACTATAGAATAATTCTGGTTTAAATGCATCTTCTAGTATTTTATCCATTTTATTCATTCGTTTTTCAACCATAGCAGTTCGGATATCCAGATTTTCAGTGATATGGCCCTCTTCTGTGTGTTCATCAGAATCGACAATGGCCAGGCCAGTGCCATGACCGGGAACTGTACGGGGTGATATGCCGTTTTCAGTGAGTGCATATCTAAGATACTCTGGAGAACTTTCTACCAGGTAATCTTCTACTTCCAGACTATCCAAATCCAATGATGGAGTATTATAATAAATATCGGCAAAATACTGGTCAGTTAAAATAAAAACAGGTATTTGGTATTTTTCTGCCATATTAAATGCATAATGGGCCACTTCCAGGGCATCTTCAAAGTTTCCAGGTGCATAAATTATTCGGGGAAATTCTCCAGGGCTGGAATAAAGGGCCAAATCTAGATCTTCCTGAGCAGTACGGGTGGGAAGTCCCACGGCAGGCCCGGGCCTTTGTGCCAGATAAATAACAATAGGAGTTTCTATCATTCCAGATAATCCCACTGCTTCACTCATGAGGGCAAAACCACTTCCTGAGGTGGCCACTATCGATCTGGCTCCAGCATAAGAAGCACCTAGTCCCATATTAATAGCAGCAATCTCATCTTCAGCCTGTTCAAAAATCATATCAAAATCATGTGCATTTTCAGCAATAAAAACCTGCAGAGGACTGGAAGGAGTCATAGGATAAGAAGACATGAATCTACATCCTCCAGAGATACATCCCAGACCAACTGCTTCGGTTCCATTTATTAAAAGTTCATCTCTCAATTGAAGGGCCTTCGAAATATCAATAGAGATTTTTTTTGAATCTAATATGCTTTGCCCCATTACATAACCAGCACTTCCAGCTTTCAAATCATTATCTAATATTTTCTCTCCCTTCCGGGCAAACATAGCAGTGATACATTCATCAAAGGCCTCTTTTTCAATTCCCAGTAGGCAGGATAGGGCCCCTGCAGCAATTACATTGGAGTAGATGGGACTTCCCAGCTCTCGAGCCTTTTCTAGAAAAGGAACTTTGATTAAATTGTATTTACTACTATCCAGCTCTTTTAAAATATTATCATCACATATAATCACTGTTTCTGGTGATATTCTATTTTCCAAGTGTTTCACAGATTCTTCACTCAAGGCCACCAGGATATCAATCCTATCTACATATGATCTAACTCTTTTTGATGAAGCACGTATCTGGGTGGAGTTCTGCCCTCCTCTAACCCTTGACATGTATTCTTTAGTAGAAAATACGTTATAAGCTCCGGCTTTAATGGCCTTAACCATGATGCTTTCTACGGTTTGAATTCCCTGCCCTGCTTCCCCACAGAGGACAATAGAAACGTCTTCTTCAAGTTTTAAATTAGACATTAGTTCACCTTTTTCCCTTTTTCCATTTTAATCAAACTGAATTAAACAGATTTTAAATTATAAATCCATTAAATTAATATCAATTTAAATTATTAAATCAAAATACCGATTTAACAAATGTTTTGTTTAAAAAAATCCACAACTTTTTAATCCTCGCTTTTTTAGATATTGCTGGTGATAATCTTCAGCCATATAAAATGTTTTTGCTGGTTCGATGACTGTTACTATTTTTTTCCCAAATTGACCAGAGGATTGCATTTTTTCTTTTGATTCTTCAGCGTCTATTTTTTGTTTAGAATTTTGATAAAAAATAACTGATCGATATTGATCCCCAATATCAGGGCCCTGTCTATTTAATGTGGTGGGGTCGTGGCTGACCCAGAAGATATTCAGTAAATCTTGGTAGGAAATTTCCTGTGTATTAAAAAGGATTTCTACTACTTCTACGTGATGAGTATTCTTTTGACACACCTCTTCATAGGTTGGATTTTCGGTTATTCCACCCATATACCCCACGGCAGTTGATTTCACTCCATTCAATTTCCTGAAAGTTTCTTCAACTCCCCAGAAACATCCCGCTCCAAAAGTAGCTCTTTCCAGATTTTCTCCAGATGGATCAACTTCAGATTTTAAATCTTTCATTATTAGCCCCCATGTTTTCCAGTATTTTTCTTATATAATTACAAATTATTTAGATCATGATTTCAACATTATAATTTCAATATTACTATTATGTTTGTTAAGGTACAAATTATTTGAGGAAAAAGATTTTTTGAAAATAAAAAAATTTAAAAAATATACATATTTTAATAGTTCAGATTAGGGGCTATGATTAAAAATATATGGATTATCCAACATATTATTAATTATAAAATAATTTTAAGATGTATATTCTCGTATGGGCCTTATAATCACTTGATTGGTATTGATTAAGTTGAAAGTATTTAAGAGGGATATCTATGGAAAAATGTATTTTGCAGGGACAGCTGGTGGATGATAAAGAAATTCCTATCTATGACATTCAAGTAAAGGTTATTGCTGATTATTCTTCAACTTTTGCAGAGGACCCTGCTCTCGGAGATACCGTAACTGATAAAAATGGTAAATTTGAAATAGATTTCCCTTTAAACCCTGAATTCAAGGAAAATAAGAAAAATAAGATAAAAATAGAATTTTCCATAGATGAAGAGATGATAATGAATATTTCTAAAGATATTCAAAATTCCTATGATGGTATTAAAAATGAAATTGACTTTGGAATTATAAAATTTAATAATGGAAATATTGGAGTTAAAGGGCGAATTATAGATGAAAAAGGAAATCCTATAGTGGGATTACCAGTAATTGCTGAAGATGTTGATTATGGGAAGCTAGAATTAAATGCTCTGGACCTGATTGGGTCTAAGGTTAAATCTTTTATTAAAAATCAAAATATAATTCCTAATGAAGGAGTTTTAGGCAATTCTATGGATTTTATAAAGGATAAATTCCAAGTTTTACTCTTTTTCAGGGATGATTATTTAGGATCCTCAGTTACAGATGAACATGGTTATTACCGCATTGCTTATCCTCAGGAAAAATACAAAGAAATTCTGGACAAGGAACCTGACATAAAAATCATAGTTAAGGATAAACTGGGAGTATTTGAGCTTAGAGAGACCGAAGTTCACCAGAACATAACCAGCACTTTTGAAAAAATAAATGATATTATTATTAACCGGGCTGAGATTGAGGGCTGGCAGGTTACCTTAAATACTGATTCCCCATCCAGAATTAGTGCCCATAATAATTTTGAAATATTGATTGATAATCATCAGGCCTGGGAAAAATTGGTGGAAGTGGTAGATGAAGCAAAATCTTATCTTTATTTAACCCAGTTTGTATTTTACCCAGAATTCATCCCCAAGTTTTTTTCATCTGCAATTGATTCATCTGATTATAAAAGTGACGATACTTTAGCATATAAACTCCTACAAGCTCAAAAACGGGGAGTTGATGTTAAGATTATTATAAATGAGAATCGAGTCGTCCCTGATAATTACGACGAGTTAAGTGATTACTTTAAAGATAGTGATGTGGAAGTAAGAAGATACCCGGCCAAAGGACCTTATTCCATGCACGCCAAGGTTTTTGTTGCTGATGGAGAAAAAGCATTTATAATTGGATCACCATTCACTCAGAGTTACTGGGACACTAGTAAACATGATATTAATGAGCCAAGGCGTCTGGAAAAGAACGAAGGCCCTTACCATGATGTTTCCACCTATTTTGAAGGCCTGGTAATTAATCACTTGGAAGAGTTTTTCAGGGAACTGTGGAATTATCTATCTGACCTTCATTTTAATGGTGAAAATAAGATAACCGATAATAGATCTTTAAATAAGGAAATAATCAATGATAATACCTCAAAAAAACTACCTAATTTCAATCCACTTTTAAGAGTTGAAAACGAGTCTATACAAATAGTAAGATCTATCACTCCTCAATCTATAAGTGAAAAAGGAGAAACAGGGGTATTAGAGGCTTATCGAAAAGCTATAACTAATGCCGAAGATTACATTTATCTGGAAAACCAGTACTTTACCAATAAATACATTATAGGTGCTTTGAAAAAAGCAGTGGAGCTTAAACCAGACTTACAGATAATTTTATTATTAAACGAAGTTCCTGATGTTCCCACCTACCGGAGCTGGCAGCATTACGGTTTTGAATTTATGGGCCTTGATTTAGAAAAATTAATCATTGAACACCCTCAAATTGGAGTTTTTGCCAAGTGGTCAGGTAAATTCCAAAATGGAAAAAATAAACTTCGTAACTGTTACATTCACAGTAAAGTGGCTATTATAGATGATGTATGGGCCACCATAGGTACTTCTAATCTGGATGGTTCTTCTTTAAGTTTTTCTGAGGAGTTTGGAAGCAGTGAATTATCACAAAATCATCGTAACATGGAAATGAATGCTGTAATGTTTGATTTGGAGTCTCCGCGCTCATTTAAAATTGAAAACTTTAGAAAAATACTGTGGGGAGAGCACTTAGGAATGGATATTAGTAATCTGGAAAAACCTCAAGATGGTTGGCTTGATTTGTGGAAAGACAAGGGTTATCACAATATTAGACAGCTAGAAAATGAAGAGATTATTCTCCATGGCGGAATATTACCTTACAGTACTAAGAAAACTCCTAAAGAGCAAATTAAAGATCTAGTGGAACAATACAGAAGAATAAAAGGAAGATTCAATCGTTAATTTAAATTAACATTGAATTTTTTTCGGATTGATGTATGGGACGCAGTGGCCTAATTTTTTAGCATTTTTAAATGGATAACGGTCTTGAATTTATGGTTATTACTAACCATAGAAAATAATTTAAGTTAAAATTATAAATATATCTTTTTATGAATTTGACCGGTTATTTAATTTATTTAGCTTTATTTAGTTCTATTAATGCTCTTTTTAAAAATTAAACATAGTTTATCAGTTAAAATATTATGTTCATTAATATTATATATCTTGTTAAACAAAAAAACTGTATAAAATCTTCAATATTTTGAATTATTTCAAACCATATTAATTCGATTTTTTCAAATTTTCATACAAATTAATTAAAAAAATTTATAGCATTAAAACATTTAATCAAAAATTGTTAATATAATATAAATAAAATTTAAGTATATAATTGGTATTATTATATTATTATAAAAATTTAATTAAGAAATTATCCACTAATTATCTCATAAAATAAATATATAATATTCAAAAATAAATAATTTTTAAACATATTAATTTGTTCAATATTTTAATTTTAGGTGTACTAATGAAAATAGCAGTTCTTGGTCTTGGTGTTGAAGGGAAAAAAGCTGTCAAATCTCTTAAAGTGAGAGATTACAGTGTTTATGCTAGTGACTTAAATAATGAAGTTTCTATGGATGATTTAAAGGAGATTTTAAACGAATCTGAATTTGATTTAGGATTCCATGACATGGAAAAAATACAATCTGCCGATGCGGTGATTGTCAGCCCCGGGTTGTGGAAAAGTGATCTGGCCAATCAAATAAAGGATTCTAAAAAAACTCTCCCTGATGTTCTACAATCCCACAAATCAATATTTACCATTGGAGTTACCGGAACCAACGGCAAAACCACCACCACCTACATGATAAAGGAAATACTTGAAAAATCAGGTTTAAAGGTTCTGGTGGGTGGAAACGCCGGAGGAGGATTTGAAGGATACGCCGAAGTAGTCCTGCAATCCCATGTGGAAGAATACGATGTGATTCTGGTGGAAATCTGTGATATGACTCTTGAATTTTGCGATCATTGTTTTGACATTGATATGGTGGTTCTAACCAACCTGGAACGAGATCACATGGACGTGCATGGCTCTTTAGATAATTATTACCGTAAAATCGATAAATTTCTGAAAGGTAAAAAGGCCATAATGAACAAAAATGATAAAAGCTTACAAAAACTCTCTAAATCCGCTCAATCATGTAATTTTTACGATGAATGCGAAAGTAAGATTCAAGTAGTTGGTAAATTTAATAAATTAAATGCTGGTGCAGCACAGGCCACTGCCCGGGCCATTAATATCGATAAAACAATTATAGAAAATGCTTTAGCTGAATTCCATGGAATTGAAGGCCGTATTAAATCTTATTATATAAATGAAAGTGAAATATTTGCCGGTAAAACAGATAATGCCCATGCCACTTCCGTTGTATTAAAAGAAAGGAAATTCAAGGCAATTTTCCTGGGGACTCCTCGAAAAAATGAAACCTGGAGATTGGATATAATAGATGAAGCTTCTAAATCTCAGCCGGAGGTAATAGTTCTTTTCCCAGGCCTTGAAAATACATTGGATTTGGCGTTGGAAAGATTAAAATCTATTAATTTCAAAGGGAAAGTATTAACTATAACAGATTTAGATAAATTATTAGAAATAATTATGGAAATGACTCAAACTTATAAATATATATTTATTGGTGGAAATGGCCAGAATAAAATCCTGGAAATTCAAAAAAAGCTTGATGTACTGGCTAAAGGTTGATTAACGTGATCAAGGATAAAAAAATTCTCGTAGTAGGGGCTGGAAACGCTGGACGCCCGGCAGCTAATCTTTTAAATTATTTAGGTAATTCGGTAAGAGTATCAGATAATAAAGACTTCAATTCACTTCCTAAAAAAGCCAAAAATAAGATTAAGGAACTGGAAAAGAAAGGAATTGTATTTGAGTTGGGAACTCACATATTTGACAGTGTCCTATGGGCCGATGCCATATTTGTATCTCCCAACATACCCATTGATTCAGATATAAGAAAATTCATTGAAAATTCTCGCTTAAAAAAGGATATTAAGGAAATAAAAACTTCAGATATTGGGGAAATTCTTAATAATCTTATTAAATTGCCCATGATAGGTATTGCTGGTACGGATGGAAAAACAACCACTACCAACATGATAAATCATGTTATGGAATCAGAATCCTTTAGGACACTTGTATTCTCATCATTACAGGATTCACTGGTTATTGAAGGACTGGTGGATATAGTAGTTAATGAAGAAAATCAAAGTAAGGATTTTGCTATTTTTGAATTACCCCACGGAACTATACGCATGGCACAAGGTCTAGAATTATGTGCCGGGGTTGTTACTAACCTAACACCAGATCACATGGATGAATTTAAATCTTATGAGGAATATATTGACCGAAATTTTTCTATAAAAGACCTAATACATTCCCACGGAGTTTTATTGGCCAATGGAAACGATCCCATTATTAGCCAGCGGTTAGATGAAATTAATACAGAATATATTTTATATGGATTAGGAACGCCCCAAACCGTAAAATTCAATGGAAAAACTTATTCTCCAGCAGACATTGACTTAGATATCTCAGTTAAAGATGTTAAACTCAGAGGCCTTGATGGATCTTCATTTAATGTGATTAGTAATGCTATTCCCACAGCAATATGTACAAATTGCGGTGAAATTCTCTGTAATTGTGGAAATTTCCAGAGAAAAATCCTAAAACCTTTTAATATCAATATAAACCTCAATGTCCCGGGATTATTTAATATTGAAAACTCTATTTCCACCATGGCCACAGCATTAATCCTTGGATTTGAATTAGATTATATTAAAAATAAATTAGAGTCTTTCCAGGGTGTTAAAGGACGTTTTGAAAAAATTGATAATGTGAATGGAGTTAATATTTTCATGGACGCAGCCCACAATCCGGAAAGTATGGAAAAATTATTTGAAGGGCTTAAAGTTTCAGGAAGTTTAATAGTAAGTCTGGATAATCCCGATACTCTCACTGTGCGAGATAAATTCAAAATAGGAACTATTCTAGGAAAAAATGCAGATGTTGTGATTGCCAGTGCTAAAAATGAAACCACAGAAATTATTGATATAGAAGCCGCCCAAGAAGTTGCTTCCGGATCCAAGGGTACTGAAACATATCTTACCGAAAATGTGGATAAATCAATTTCTAAAGCATTAGATATTGCCACTGAAGGAGATATAATACTCCATATAGGTCCTGGAGTGGTGAATGCATATTCAAGTGTTAAAGAGGATATTATTAAGGCTATTAAAATTTTTAAAGAGTCTTGTGGAAAAGTTGTGGTAATGGGCGGCTGTGGAACAGTGGGTAGTTTAATGGCCCGAATTTTAAAGCAACACGGCGCGGATGTCACTATTTCTGATTCGGCTACTGATACTCCTCTAAGGGAGGTCTTCACTTCTGAAGGGATTCATCTTGATTTAGGGGGACATAGTGACTCAGTTATAATTGAAGCAGAAACAATTGTGGTGGCACCAAGTTTAATGGAAAACCATAATCTTCTAGAAAATATAAGATCCCTATCAGATGCACCAATTATCAGTGTTAATGAAATTTTAAGTTTCTTTAAAGTTGAAAAACCAGTAGTGGGTATCACCGGAACCAATGGAAAAACTACTACCACCCAAATGCTAAAAAATATTCTTAAAGTGGCAGGTATGTCAGTTCCTGAACATTTTATGAACATGCAGGGAAACACAGAACTGATACCTGCTTTGCAATCCCGATTAAAAGGAGATGCCGCAGTGGTAGAAATAGGAACCTTTGGTCTGGCTGGTGAAATTAAAAATTCGGCCCTAAACTGTGAAGTTTCATTAGGTGTAATTACTAATATCTCCCGGGATCATCTTAGAGGGGATGATTTTAATGAATACATATCCTGTAAAAGAGAAATGGTCGATGCTGCGGATATTCTCATAATAAATGCCGATGATCCATTGGTTGCTGATTTTGCAGGAGAAATTCATCCAGATAATGTGATTTTCTATGGCATTAAAGATATGGAAAACAATGAAAATTCTTTTCCAGAGGGAAGAGAATGTCCAGAATGTGAAAACATCTTAAAATATAAAGAGCATTATTTAGGCCATTTAGGTGATTATCAGTGCATGTGTGATTATAAGCGGCCTGAAATCGATGTTTATGCTACTAATGTCACTGAAAACTTTTTTAAATTAAATATTGGTTCTAACACATCTAAGATACATCTTAAAACAGGTGGAACCTGTAATGTATATAATGCTCTGGCAGCGGCCTCAACTGCCATGGTCATGGGTGTGGATTTTGATGATATTGTAAGTGGCATAGAACAATTTGAAGGTGTAGAGGGTCGATTTGAAAAGATATGTAATAATCCAGAGATTATTATTGATTATGCTCACAATCCTGCAGGAGTTAAAGCAGCCATACAAACCATCAAAACATCGCTAAAATCGCGATTGATTGTTATAAATACCATATCCTCAGAAAGTGGTCTGGATGGGGATCGTGAGATAGCTCAAATTTTAAATAGTGCGGATATAATTGTTCCAGCATCATTCATGGCAAAAGAAGCATCTAATATTATAAAAAAAGATTTAATATTCACTAAAGCCAGCAATGAACAAACTAAAATAGGAACTTTAGGGGCCAATAAAAAACAGGTTTTTGAAGCCTTAAATAAAGCACTGAAAGTTGTTAATGATAATGATATAATTTTAATTATTGGAGAAGGGGGAGTCAAATATTCAAAAGAAATTTTGGAAGAAATCAGCATTTAAAGTATTTTTATGCGTAATTTTAGTGGCCATAGTATTAGTTCCGGTAGGAATTTATATGGGAAATCTTGCTTCTCCCCAAAATCCGGAAGAAATATCCAGCATGGCTATTGGGGATACTGTAGTTAGCGGGATGGATGTTGTAGATGATAATAAAATAAGAAAAGTTCCTTTATTTAGTCAGCCAACTTATATTATGGAATATGTTAAAGATTACCAGTTTGATGATATAATAACTGCTCTTTTAACCGGTGTTGTAAAAACGCCTATTTCTCAGATTACCAGTGGAAGTATAACTCGAACTGGTCTGGCTGGAGACTTTAAAGGTCCAGGAATGATTGAAGTTAATAATGATAAATTAACAATTAAACTTCCAGAATCTTTTATATGGGGATTTAAATCACCATATATGTTTGCGGTTAAAACGGATAATGGAATTAATATTGTTGAGAATAATAAGACTACTAAAATGGTTAATTATGATAATATTAATAATGATACGGTCTTCCATCAATATGTTTCCTCTAAAGAATTAAAAGTGTGGTACAATGATTCTGAAAGTGGAGATAAAATAGCTATTGATTATGAACTTTCTAACTTTAGTGATGGTCGAAATAGTGTGGCCCCTTCAGAAATAAAACAACTATTTGGTGAATCCACAGTGGAATATATGGAAAATTACCCGGCTGGAAATCCTGTAATGGTTTATATGACCAACTATAAAGAAGTTGATGCTGCGAGTTCCGTAAGTTATTTAGGATCCTATCCGGAGTACGGTGATAATAAAAGAGCATTTAATGCACGAGCATTTTCTAAAGCATGGGATGGTACTATTATTCCACCAAATACCATATCCTCTGGAAAAGAAAATGTACAATTCACTTCATCCAGAGACCCGAAAGCACCCGGAGGTTATGCATCGCATGGGTCCTGCCCACCAGCCAGGGCACTACGTGCCATTGTCAATGATGCTGGATTTCCGCTACCTCGAGGAATGACCTGGGAACATGATGCAGTTCTATTTGGCTTTAATCCAGCTACTGGTATTAAATTAGATAATACTGGTAACTCCACTGTTAAAATTGTCATGTGGACCACTGGATCAAATGCCAATACAAAAATATATGCAAAACTGGTTAAATTAGTTCCCAACTAATTTAATTATATTTTTTTTATTAGGTGATGTTTTTTTATGATCTCTTTAGGGTTTTCTGGTGGTGATTAGTATGGGGTTTTTAGTTTCGGCTATAATAACTGCTGCTGGAAAAAATACTAGAATGCTAGAGGATCAAAATAAAAAAAATCTCCTTATTAAAAATAAACTTCTTTTAGATATCCAGGGAAAACCTGTTATTTTAAATACTGTAAATCGAGTTTTAAATTCAGAAGTGGATGACTGCATAATTGTTTTAGGACACTTTAAGGAAGAAATAGTAGTGGTCTTGAATGATTTGGATGATAATAGAATAAAAATAGTTGAAAATAATCGCTTTGATGTTCCCCTATCTCAATCACTTTTAAACGGAGTTAAAAACTCAAAAGGAGATATATGTCTTTGTGTGGCGGGTGATCAGCCTACGGTAACCACTAAAACATTTTGTAAACTTGTTAATAATGTTATATCATTTGAAAATCCAGAAAATATTGTTTGTGTACTATCCAGAGGAAAAACAGGTTATATTGACTCTGCTGAAGGATTGGGAATGCCATTTGCCTGCCATAGGACTCTTTTAGAGAAATATCTTCCAGATTATTCAGGTAATATTAATCCTGTACTGAGGAAAATGATAAAAGACGGTGTGGTTTTTTATGGCCTGGAATGTGAAAATGAATTAGAACTGGTTAATATAAATCGTATGGTGGATTATGAGATAATTTTAAGGGATTTTAAGGACTAGATCTTATAAAAATTGAATAATATTATATTAAATTATTCAGTCAGTATAAAAAGGATATATTACAATAAATTTTTAAACTTATTTAGGATTTAATAGAAAAAAAGTATAAATTTTAATAATATTTGTTAATAATGGTTACGCATTTAACTTATCTCACCTAATGCATTGACCACGCAACCAATATTCTCCCCATTAAGGCCTACAATAACCTCTTCATCTTTAATATCAGCAAATTTACGTGATCCACTGCATCCTAATGTAATATTAGCTGTTTTTCTTAAAAATGGGCCCGCCACTGCATCAGCACATATGGATTGGATCCCAGCAAAGTTGGATTCTACTCTTCCACCAAGGGTGTAAACTAGGGCCTGGGATAATTTCATGGCCTGAGCTGGATTAGAAATAATTACTATTATATCCGGATGGAAATTAGCTTTTTCTAGCGGGGCGTATACTAAAGCATACATCATATTTTCGATTTTAGGAATGGCATCCATGGTTCTTTTGGCCGATCCCAGACTGGAAAATCTTTCTAATTCATAATAGAATTCTCCAGTTTTTACTTTCTCCGGTGCATCCATAAGTCCAATGGCCGTAGCCCCACCTTTACAAAGCTGTTCATCTGAGGTTGCATAAAAAGTCTCTCCTTGAGCAGCTTTTTGCACCATTTCACAGTGCCTAATACTTTCAGATATTTTTGGAATATCTTTCGGTAAATCTTTTTCCCTTAAAACAAATTTTATGGCTACCGGAGATTTTTCTAAACCAAGTGACTTTTTAATCTTTTCTGAAACTTCATCATATCCACTAACTTCACAACTACTTTCCATATTCTCACCATTTTAGTTTTTGTTTGTTTTCCAGCATAAATTTTGGCAATTACTATTGTTATAATACTTTTTGTAGAGGTTGATAGATTAATTTCAATTAGTTATTATAAAGACTATTTAATGATATTTTAAAAGAAATAGATAATATTTATCAACTATATATAAAAAAAAGAATAATTATAAGCTTTAATTAAAATTTAAGCTTATCTACCACATTAACAAAGGCCAAGGCCTGAATTTTTGTTTGGGTATATGGCTGGTACATATAATTTTCATATATTATGGTTTTAGTTCCAGATTTTACTATAGGGATAGTAACGTATTTAGGGCTGGTTTGAGATGGAGGGAAACTGTAACTTAGCCAGCTTAACTTAGATTTAATTTTCAGAGCAATATTTTTAGAGGCCTTATTATTGTTTGGGGCAAAAACAAATCTTTTTTTAGGATAATTTCCTCGGTGGGAGTGTACGTCAATAACCAGATTGTATTTTTGTTTTTTTACATTAGGAACCACATAAGAATGGGCTAATTTCTGTCCGTTCATCCTACTTTTAGCATAATTTTTAGTATCTTTGGTTACACGTACTTTATAAATGTAATAACAATAGTTAAGGGAATTTTGCTTGTTTATGATGGATTCAAATAGTGCGGAGTGGGATTTATATTCTAAAGGATGTACTCCAATTATATAAGCAATTCTAATCTTAGAAGATGTATTCCCAAATGGCCCAATTTTTTCAACAGATCCTAAATTATTGGATCCTAAAAGATTAGAGTTTATATTTTCTACGGCACTGACTCCTCCACCATTATCAGATAAATTAAATGAAATAAAAATTCCGAAAATGAATAAAGACATTATTATTCCTGATTTTAAATATTTTGGTAGATTGGACAAATATATCATCTCACATGATTATTATATTAAATTGTATATAAATATTGAGTTACTATTCTTTTTATTAAATATTAATTTTGTCATAATTAAGTAGTTTTAATCAGATCATTATAGTTTCTATTATCTATCAAGCTAATAATACGAAAACTAATTTTAGGCATAAATTTAATATTATGAAATAATAATTATTTATTATAAATATGGGGGGATTAAATTTGGCGAACGATTTTGAAGAGAAAATAGAGGAAATAGAAAAAGAAAATATTCAGATTATAACTGACATGGATAAGTTAAGCAAAGAATTTATTGAAGAAACAAAAGGTTTCATCAAATATTATATTGATGAAAGTATTGCTGTTACTGTAAAATCTCAATATGAAATAACTAATAATTTAAATAAAGAACAATTAGGAAATTTAAAGGAAAAATGTAACTCTTTAAATAATATCATTGCATCAAAAATAGATGAAGAATTTAATAATGTTACCTATTGGTCACATGCCCTTGAAATTCCGGAACATACAACTAACCATGATTTAGGATATGATAACCATAATAAACAATTTTTAAAAATAAAAGAGACAATAAATAACTTTTATAAATATCCTTTTGAATTAATATCACAATATGGTTATATGAATAATAATTATTCAGAGAGCCCTTCATTATCTGAGTGGTCAGAACCTATGATTTCTATAATACAAAAATATTCAAGTTTAAATAAAAAATTACTCCATACGAAAAGAGAATTAAATATAACTCAAAGAAAAAAGAGAGAATCAGAAGCAAAGAATTTATGGGATAATATCTAACTTTACGATTAGAATTACTATCTGATATAACAATGAACTCCAAAGAAACAAAACAGACCGAGAACAATTCAAAACAACAGTAAACAATTCAAAATAAAGTAACTTAACCATAAATCTTTTTTAAGTGGCCTGGCCCAAGTGGATGTGAGTACTTTTTTTAATCTATTTTACCTGTTTGCATTTTATAATAATAAAACCTTTTTAATTTCCTCGATTAGATTAAATAAACTTTAAAAATCCTATTATTTAATTAGAGAAGCTATAATATATTTTTTATAATATTAATGTTTTTATAGGCTTTATTTAATGTTATGCTATCCTAAAGTATTTATTTAATGAATTACTAAATATCTATACTACAATATGAAATATGAGTAACTAAATGGAATAAAATAATTAACTAATATAATTTATATCTCTTATTGATTATGGAATGAGTATGGAAATTTAAAATGATAAAATGTTTAACATTAACTATTTTTGCATTCAAACAAATTCTACTCAATCAACCCATTAATGGAGATATTTATATTATATAGTTATAACATAACATTAGTATTGTAAAATGTATTGTTCAACCTTCACACATAGAGGGTATGAAAAGCTAAGGAAAGTGGTAATATGGATACAACTTTGATATCCACAATCTACTCCATTGAGCCGGTGATGATTTGCATCACCCAATTTTCTCCAAAAAAAGTTATTCTTTTAAGAGAAGATGATGCGCCTGATGAGAAAACTAAAGTGGAACAGATTTTAAATGATACTGTAGGAAAATTTATAGAAATTGTTCCAAAAGAAACTAGTTTATATAATGTCGTAAAAGTCGCTGAAGATACTACAAGTGTCATCGAGGACGAAAAAGCTAATGGTAGGAGAGTAGTGGTTAATATTAGTGGAGGCCGTAAACCTCAGGCCCTGGGTGCTTTATTTGGCTGCTATGCGCGTCACCATGATGTAGAAAGAATTGTATATGTTACTGAAGAAGACAGTGAATTAATTGATTTACCTATTTTGAATTTTGGAATTTCTAAAACTAAAAAAGAAGTCTTAGAGGAACTGCAAAAAGGCGAAACTTCTGTTAAGAATCTGGCGGTTAAAATAGGGATTAGTAGAGGAATGACTTATAATCATATACGGGAATTAAGGGAAATGGGTTTTATTGCTCGAAATAAACTGGAAATTACCTCCGCGGGGGAACTGGCGGTAATTTAATAATTTTTTTATTTAATATTCATTTTAAATCAAGAATTCTATAAATATAAGATATTTAGATGTATTATTTTTTTAAATAATTTTTTAAAATGTTTAAAATAAAAGGTTAATTGAAATATTATAATAATGTGGAGGAAATTAATATGCCAGTAATCACTATAGATGGGCCCAAATTAACTAAAGAACAAAAAGAAAAACTTGTAAAATCTTTTTCAGAATCTGCAAGTGAAATTATGGGACTACCTGTTCAGGCCATGGTAACCATAATTCGGGAAGTTGAATCTGAAAATGTGGGTAGTGGAAACGTCCTATTGTGTAATAGAGAATAATTATTTTTAATAATTGCTTTATTTGCATTATATTTTAAGAATTAATTTAGATTTATTTTTATATTTTATTTTAATATATCTATATAATGAAATTAAAGACGAATTATATTTATTTTTAATCTAAAGTATCCTCACAAACGAAACTAAAGAAGCAATTCACACATCTTCTGCTGGAAAGGGCAGGGAATTCTTTATTATTAATTCCTTGACAGATGGATTGAACATGTGATTCAATATCTTGAAAATCTTTTTCTGGAGGATAATAGGTCTGATCATTGCTATCAAAGTGATAGGCACACATTTTATGAAATTTATACTTCTTTTGCAAGCCATATTCATAAATATTGAGCTGTAGCTCGACTTGCAATCGTTCTAAGGCTGATTCACCACGGGCCTTAAAATCAACCAGCTCCAACTGGTTTTCTGGATTTTTAATTATTAAATCAGTCCTTCCTGTAATTAGAGTATCAGCTTTAAAGAGTGCAAAGGGCTCTTCAGTAGAAATAACTTCTTTAATATAATTTTTCATATTATCGTAGTAAAATACCAGTTTTTTTACCAGATTGGCTTTATTTAACTGATCTTCTAACTCATTTTCATGTAAAGGGGCCCAAGATTTGTCTACAAAGCACTGAATCTTGTTTTTATCAATATCTTCTTTATCTTGTATGGCCTGATGGACACGATTAAGACAATGGTGGAGTATAGTACCATATTTCTGTTTTTGAGTGGGCTGGTATTCAAATAAATAATAATAAATCAATTTATAACGAAAAGGGCAGGTTTCATAGGTGCTGATAGATGAAAAAGAGACTTGAAGTGGACTGTGAGCTACTTCACGTTCCTCACATTTTTCTATAATTTTATCAACATCAGAAAATTCTTCAATACCAATGTCATGCTCGATGAACTGCGATTTTTTACCACCGGGAGATATAATTAGATTATCCTGGGCACGGGTCATGGCCACATAGAATAGTCGGCGCTCTTCATTTACCTGTCCATCGGGAATGAACTTTAAAAGTTCAGATGGTATAGGGAGAATATCTTTGTACTGACTTTTTAAAGGGAATTTATTTTCAGCTGCCCCACAGATAAATACTACTGGAAATTCAAGGCCTTTGGCCTGATGCACCGTCATTATTTTCAGTGCTCGTGGATCTTCCAGTAATTCCTCGTCGTATTGCATTTTTTTTGGTAATTTGAATAAGAATTTTAGGAAATCCTCCAGTGATGGTTCTTTGGAAAATTCCTGATATCTTTTAATAATTCCAGAGAGTTTAGACAAATTAAAAAGGACGTCTTCCTTTTCTTCTTGTTCAGATGAATCCCATTTGTTTCTTAAGGAAGATTTATCAATTTCTGCTTGATTTTCAACATAATATTTATCCACATCTAATTTTTCAGTATTTATAATCTCATCATAAGTCAACCTTTTAAGATAGGTGGAAATATCCAGTAATTTATAGAATATGGATAAAACATCCATTTGATTAGTCTTTAAATCATTTTTAAAAATATTTAAGGCCATTAGCTTGGTGATATCTTTCTTATTTACTATACCTTTCTGTTTGAATTCTTTTTCAGTTTTTAACTGACTTATATTTATAATATTTTTATTCAAGTCTGTCGTTCTGATTTTTCTATCATTCTCCGGAGCAACATCTTCCATTTTTTTTAGAATATCAACTGTTTCAGGACTTATATCCATGAAATCATTTAAAAATAAGTCCAGGTTCCACCATCGGCCCCATCTGGTTTTAAATTTTTTACTATAATCATCAGAGTCCACATAATGCATTGAAAAAAGGACGGTCTGGATTTCATCCCTCATTAGGAATGACTTATCTCCTCTTATGGTGTAGTTAATTTTCTCTTTTTTTAATTCCCTTAAAATAGCTCCGGCATGATATTTAACGCTTCTAAAAAGTAAAGTGACATAACCATAATGGGGAACAATACCATGTTCCTTCATATCATGAATTAGCTTTACAATTTGATGGGCTTCTTCCCCTTCGGTATTGTTTTTGAGGAGCACCAGTTCATTTCCTTTACTGCGCCATGGTTCAATCTCTTTTTCTACCAGACGGTGCTTACCCATGAATAATTCAGAGGCCTTTATGATATTTTTAGTAGAACGGAAGTTTTTATTCAAGCGAACTACTTTTGTTTCTGGATATTTTTCTGGAAATTTAACAAAATTAAAGATATTAGCCCCTCTAAAGGAATATATGCTCTGATCATCATCACCTACCACGCAGATATTGTTTTGGGGAGTGGCCATTAACTGGAAAATCTTATCTTGCAGAGAGCTGGTGTCCTGATACTCGTCAATAAGTAAAAACTGATATTTATTCCTTAAATCATTTAAAATATCTTGATTATTTTCTAAAATGTCTAAAACAGCAATTTGAAGGCCTGAAAAATCAATTTTATGTTCTCGGCCTAATAATTCCAGGTATTTTTTATAGGAGAGACAGATTTTTTGATAGGTCTTATTATGAGGATATCTTTCTTTGATTTTTTCTATTAAAATATCTGGATCTATTTCATTTTCCCCACATTTATTGTAAAAATCTAATAATTCCACTAATCTATCTTCCCGTATATTATCAAACTCGCCTAAATTACTCCTTAAAAACATCAACTGGCTTTCATCATCCAAAACATCAAAGCCACTACCCAAATTATGATATTCGGGATAATCTTCTAAAATAGATTTACAAAAAGAGTGAATGGTGGAAATATGAACATTTTCCGCCTTCTCACCAATCTCATTACTCAAACGGGCCTTTAACTCTTCTGAGGCTTTGATGGTGAATGTGGTGAGTAAAATATTTTCTGGAGAGACTTTATGATGTCTAATAAGATTAGTTACCCTCTGTATAAGAACCCAAGTTTTACCGGCTCCAGGCCCAGCTATAATCATTAAGGGGCCTTTATAATGGGTGATGGCCTTTTTTTGTGAAGTGGTGAGGGTTTTAGTGGTCATATTTCCATTAAATCCATAATTAAATTAATTAGAATAATATATTTTTTAACTTAATAAATATTTTATTTACTAGTTAATAATAATTATTTAATTTTATAAAATTAAATAAAAGATATTTGAATTTTTTTAATTTAATTAAAAAAGAGAGTAGTTTGAATAATCAAAAATAGCCGATTTTTATATTAATAAAGGAAAATGGTTAAAAAATTAAAAATACTTCATTATTTTTTGAAGTATTTAATTATGCCTATAAAGATATTATTAAAATTATTAAAATTCCTAAAATATTATTTGATTTTGATGTTGTTTAATAAGTATATTATGGGCCTAATCTTCTTCTTCTTCCATTAAATCCCATTTATCACATTTATCATTAAGATAAACTTCAAAGAATAGATCTTTAATTTCAGTTCTTTCTCCAATTCTTTTTTTTAATAATTCATAAAGAAATTCACATTCACCATTGCCACGGTAATCCCAATTATAACTATTTTTACAATTCCAGCAACCATCGACTTCTTTAAAGCCAAATTCTTCTGCTAATTTTTCTTTTTCACTTAAAATCAGTTTAAACTTGGTGGCATCCATCTTATCCCTCTTTTTTCGATTTGACAATTATTTCAAATGCATGGCCTGAAAGTTATCAACCCAGTTTCCATGCTTTGCTTAGTTTTATATTATGTAAATACTGTCATTTAAATAATATTGGAATTAATAATCTTGCGGCATGGGTCAGAATACAAATAATAAGAGCTATTTATTTTTAATTTCTCTTAAACGATATAAAATCCTTAAAAGATGCCCTTCTTTGATAAAATTGGCCACACTACCGCTGGAAAAACGATCTGCTCTAATATATGCTGTTAAAATTTTGACAAGAGTGTCTATATCGGTATGTTCAATGTTTTCTACGCTTTCTAAAGTATTAAATTCAGACCAATCTAGGGCCTGGATAAAATTGTTTTCATAGAGTGCATTTATAAACTCTGAAGTCTTTTCTGAGTAAAAATAGGGATCCATTAGAGATTTATCAGGATCTATCTTGTAGCATTCTTTTTTAAGTGATTCAAAATAGGGAATATATTCCAAAATGGCATCTATATTTTCAAGGGATAGAGTTGACATGATTTTCACGGCTAAATATAATTTAAAGAATATTTAATGATTTACATCAATGATATTAATAATTTTTTATAAGAAATAGAAAAATATTCAGTTTTTTAGATAAATAGTAAAGTATTAGTTTTTATAAGAAATAGAAAAATATTCAGTTTTTTAGATAAATAGTAAAGTATTAGTTTTTATAAGAAATAGAAAAATATTCAGTTTTTTAGAAGAAAAATATGAAATTTTTTTAAGGAATCTAATAATGAATTCAAAAGAAAAAAATGTTTATATTAATCTATCAATTTAAAAAAGAAAAAGTTTTATTTAATATTTATTAAGTAGGTAATTATCTTTGCAGGCATTTCATTGGACCATGGCCTGGATTCAGTCATGATTATTTTGGTTTGACCTGGTTTTTTTGCTGTAAATGTGTATTGCTTTATGTTGCCTCCGATAAAACATGGATCTATTACAGTGTGGATAATTTTTTCATTGGTTAAACTGACCATTGCATAATCATATTGTGTGTTCCAGCAATAACCACTACTGCCTGAAATATCAGGTAATTCTATTTGAAAGTTGTCATTTACATTTACATTAATCTGTTTTTCTTCAAAAACACTGTTAGATGTTGCTGATACTGCTGAAAAAGTACTTAATGAAATGATGCTTAGCAGCAATATCGATGCTATTTTTAAACTTCTCACATTTTCACCTCGTAATGTATAATGTAAAAGTTTGAATATATAAATTTATTGTTTTATTATTATTTATCCATTCACTGGAACTAAGAATTTCAATTTTAAATAACTAGGAAATTATTCACAATAATAGAAAAAATTATATATTTAAACTTTTAAATTATACATTAACCAAATTTTAATTGGTAAAAGGGTGTGAAAGTTTGAAAATAAAATTTATTACAATTTTGACAATTTTGTTTGCTGTATTCTCTCTACAAGTAATAGGGCCAGTAGCAGCAGCTCAAAACGGTGATTTAATAGATCACGGAACTAAATATACAACAACTGATGCTAAATGTATCTGGAAAACATACGGGTACCATGAAAATACCATAAAAATCTTTAAAACATATTATTATAAAGAGAATGGTAAATGGGTTCGTGATTTTGGATATGCACTGACCTTAGAAAAGACTTCCTCCACAGAAATCAAAATAAGTCAGGAAGATGCCTGGGAAACATCAATTAGATATGAAACAACCCAATTCAGTGCAAATGACTATTACTGGAAAGTTTATCGTCCAGAATGGTTAGAAAATTAGCATTTAATTAATTATTTTTATATTTTCATCCAATAAGAAAAAGTAAAAAATTTAATTTTAATGAATCATAACTATAAAATTAACCAGCATAAAATTTTAAGGACTATATAACTACTTAAAATTAAATCAGCCCATAAATATATACAAAACTCCCTATTTTTCATTTTCATTTTTATTTTCTATTACATGATCTTCAATATCTCTTTTAAGATCAAGAGCCTCTTTATTTTCAGGATCAATATCTAATGCATGATTTACCGTCTCTAATGCATTATCAAATTGACCATGTAGGGCTTGACTCACTGCCAGTGAATTCAGGGCCCATTCAAATTCAGGGTTTATTTCAATGGCTTTTTCAAAGGATTCAATGGCCTTTAATTGTTCTTTCATTTCTTGATAAGTTATTCCTAACTCATACCATGCTCCAGCATGATCCGAGTATAGATCCACCAGTTTCTGGAAATATTCCCGGGCTTCATCTAAAAATTCTAAACGACGTAAGGCATCAGCCTTCAAATAAAGAGCATCAAAATCCACTTTATCATATTCTAGAACAATATCCACGGCATCTATAGCATCCATATATCTCCCTATTTGGCCCAAGGATACAGCTTTTTTAATTAAAACTTCTTTATTTTCAGGATCAACTTGTAAAATACGATCAAAACATTCAATAGACCCTTCAAACTCTTTAAATTCAGTTAAAATTATTCCTTTAAATAGGTAAGCCAATAGATTATTTTCATCTTCTGCTATACTTTTATTAAAACATTCTAATGCTTCGGTTTCATTTTCATTCATTAAAAATATTTTTCCCTTCCACACCCATGCTTCCGGGTTGTGGGGATTTATTTCCAGAGATTTATTTATGGAATCTAAAGCCTCTTCAATTTTCCCAGTTTCTATTAAACTCAAACCTTGATAAAACCAGGCTAAATCTAGTTCAGGATCCACTTGAATTATTTCTTTGAGAATCTTTAGGGCATAGTCGTATTTTTCCATATTAAAGAGGGCCTTGGCATATGATAGGCGGGCCATTAAAATTCCCGGCTCAAGTTCCATAACCTTTTTAAAACAATCTGCTGCATCTTTAAAATTCTCACTGGCCATTAAAATATTTCCCTTATTCATCCAAGCAATTATATCATGGGGATTAATTCGAAGGGCCTGATTAAAACACTTTAAACCCTCTACTTCTTCTCCTAACATAACTAAAGTAGCACCCTTATTGGTCCAGGCATCAGAGTATTGGGGATTGTATTCTATGGACTTGTCATAGGAGCGAATTTCTTCTTCGTGTTCTCCTAATTCTAATAAAGATAATGCTCTAGCATTCCAGGCCTCAGGATATATTTCATAAAGTTCCAGGGCTTTATCATAGCTTTCAATGGATTCGGTGAATTGTTTAAGTTCATATAAAGCCAGTCCTTTTCTAAACCAGCCTTCTGGATTTAAATCATTTAAATTCAGTGATGTATCAAAACTATTTAAAGCTCCTTCATAGTCACCCATTTCAAATAGTAATTTACCCTTTAAAAACCAGGGCCATTCATTATCGGGATTTAGAGAAATAGATTTATCATAAGCTTGCAATGATTTTTCAAATTCTTCCATTAGGAAATGCCCAATACCCTTTAAATTCCAGATTTCTGACTCATCAGGATTTATATTGATAGCATCATCAAAGACATTTATAGCTTCTGCATAATCTTCCAAGCCCAATAAAATATTCCCTTTCTGGATTAACAATTCTCCATCATCAGGGGCTTCTTTTAAAAGATAATCATTGCATTCTAATGCTTCTGGGTATTCTCTTAGTTCCATTAAACAGTTAATCTTTTGCTTAAGGAGTTGGGAATCATATTGTTTTTCTAATAAACTGTTGAATATTTCTAATGCTTCATCATATTTTCCCATACTCATGAGCAGGAAACCCAGGTTATTAATGGTAATATCATCTTCTGGATCTTTCTTTAATAGATTTTCTAGATATTCCTGGGCCTCATCATATCTACCCAACATAAATAATGCGTTTGAAATATTTTGCAAGGCCCAATCGAATTCATTATCTATTTCCAATGCCTTCTCAAAGCTTTCCAGTGCTTCAGATGGCTTACTCAATGCTAAAAGGGCCATTCCCCTTCTAGTCCAGGTGTCTGGTGCAGAGGGATTTTCCTGGAGCTGGTCATCGCAGTTTTTTAAAATTTCTTCAAACTCTTCTGAACTTATCTCATTTTCATTGGCCATTATTTTTTGCTCCATATAAAATTAAAAATATTTGCTTTTCGGGTTAAGAATAATTTTATAGAAATTTTATGGGATTGATAGTTTATTGGATAAAATGTATTTGCTTCCTGTGAAATTAATGAATATACTTTCTTATTTTATATTAAGTACTAATTCCATTATATTAGTAATGGTTAAGGAGTGATTATTTTATGGTGCAGATAGATTTTCATGGTGGAGTAGAGGAAATAGGTGGCAATAAGATTCATGTTCGAGGGGTAAAAAATTCATTTTTCCTGGACTTTGGAAAAAGTTTCAATTCAGAAGGAGATTACTTTTCAGAATTTTTACAGCCTAGAAAATTAAATGGAATTATGGATCTGGTGGAATTTGGTTTATTACCTAAAATAAAGGGCCTTTATCGGGAGGATTATATAAGACACCTGGGCCTTAATCACCATCAAAAACCTTCCAGTGATGGAATATTGATATCCCACGCCCATTTGGATCACGTGGGTTATTTGCACCATATAAGGGATGATATTCCATTTTACATGAGTGAAGAAAGCTATTTGATTATCAAAGCCCTGGAAGAGACGGGAATGGCCGGTTTTAATAATTATTTGAATTATGCTGATGATTTTCTTTATTTGGCCAAGACTAGATTAAATAAAAATTCAAAAACCACTCATAAAAAGGCCACAGCTAAAGATACTAAAAAATCAAGGCCTATTGAAATTGTAGAACCTTATAAAGACTTTGAAATTGGGGAATTTATCATAAAATCGGCTCCGGTGGACCACTCACTGCCTGGTTCTTGTGCATTTTTGGTTGATAATGGAGAAGAATCGCTGGTTTATACTGGTGATTTCCGTTTCCATGGTAAAAGAGAATATGAGACTAAAAAATTCATTAAAGAAGCGAAAAAATTTGCCCCTACCACCTTAATTACTGAGGGAACCCGTATTGACCGCGACCATAACACCACCGAAGAAGAAATTGAAAAGAAGGCTCGAGAATTATCCCTTTCCCATAAAGGATTAATAATTGTGAATTATCCGATTAGAGATCTGGATCGTTTTTTAACCTTTTATGAAGCAGCCCGTGATTCAGATAGGACAATGGTGGTCAATACCAAACAGGCCTTTTTATTAAATGCATTTTCTGGTAGAGGATACCCTGAAATTGATGATGTGGCGGTTTATGTACCGCGCAGAACCTGGGGCCTTATGGGTGGAGAGTCACAGGTCTGTTTTGATGAGGAATGGGTGTGCAGCAGTGAAATAGACCGTGAATATATACTGGGAGATTATAAAGGATGGGAGAAAGATTATATCACCTGGGAAAACAATGTGAACTACCTAGATTTGCAAGAGAGACCAGAGGACTACATGTTTCAGTGTGACTACTTTGAATTTAAAGAACTCATTGATATCCAACCAGAAAATGCTATTTACATTAAATCCAAAACAGAGCCCTTCAACGACGAAATGGAGATTGATGGTAGGCGAGAGAGAAACTGGTTGAACCACTTTGGCATTGAAGTCCATACGGGTTACCATGCTTCCGGCCATGCCTGTGGGCCCGAAATACGGGATATGATTAGAGATATCTCTCCAGAAAAGGTTTATCCTATACATACTCGTGAGGTAGGGGCCTTTGACGTTTTAAAAGAAGAAGGAATTGAGGTGTTTCATCCGGAGTTAAAATAATATTTTTTATTTTTTTTATTAAAACTAATTGAAATTTGAAAAATTATCTAAATTTATCTAAATTCATTAGAACAGATTTTTTTAAAAAAATAAGGTATAAATGATTTTTTTTTAAAATAAAAAAGTAATGTGTTTTTTTAGTGTATAAAATATTATTTTTTAAAATATAGAAAAAATAGCCATTTAAAGACTATTTTCTAATATTTCCTTTCTTATTGCCACTGGCCTTATTTTGTACTACTACTGATCCTTTACCTTTGGAATAAATACCATAATATAAATTATTTTTAACAGTATTTCTACCAATCTTAGCCTTTATGCCAGTAGAATAAATTCCATTGTTTTTGTTGTAGGAAGCCGTGTTATCTGCAATTAGTACATATTTGGATGTGGAATATATTCCGTTTTTGTAGTTGCTGTAAATAGTATTGTAATAAATCTGGCTAGATGATCCTGCAGAATATACACCATGGCCCCTGTTGGAGTAAATTTTGTTTTTAACTATCTTAGAAGAAGCACCAATGGAATATACTCCATAATAGGAATTAGAATATATTTTACTCACATAAACAATGGCTTTTGATCCTTTGGCATATACACCATTCATATTTTTATAAATGTTACTGTTGTATACAAAGCCCTCTGAACCATAGATAATGATACCATTTAATCTATTGGAGTAAACAGTTAAATTCTGGAAATAAGGTTTATATCCTGTTGAATATACTCCATTTAAATAATTACTGGATATTACTGAGTTAAAAATCTCTAAAAGACTGCCGCTACTGCAAATTCCGTTTTGTTTATTGTTCTGGGATTGGATATTTTCAATATGGGCCTTTTGTCCTGTGGAGTAAATCCCATTTAATGTATTGAATTTGATTATTGAATTAAATATCCTAACATTATTTCCAGTTGTTAAAATCCCATGATTTTTATTGAATTGGGCATATACTGAGACTAGGGTTGTGTTGAAACCAGATGTATAAATTCCATTTTGATTATTATTGGCCACAATATACCACAAGTAACTATTGTTTCCTAAAGAAGCAATGCCATTTTGAATATTGTTAGTAGCGTTTTCAACCCATAAGATTTGTGCGTTTTTACCACTTATTAAAATTCCGTTTTGCTTATTATTGGCTGCATTCTTAATATAAAATAAATATGCGTTGTTTCCTGTGCTGAGTATTCCGTTTTGTTTGTTGTAATTTGCAGCATTGATATTGTTTATATTTGCACTGTCTCCTGTGGAGTATATCCCATTGTTTCCATTGTATTGAACAGTAATGGAACTGATCTGGTTGTTAGCACCTGTAGAATATATCCCATTTAAAGTGTTATTTTCTGCAGTGGAATATGTTATGGTGTTATTAATTCCATTAATTTGTATTCCATTCATTCCATTAAATTTAGAGTAAACTGAAGTCAGTGAATTAGAATTACCAGTAGAATAAACACCAGAATGCCCATTATAATAAGTATATGAATTATCTATCTTAGTATTGTTTCCAGAAACATATATTCCATGCATCCCATTATAATATGAGCTATCCTGAGATATGGTGGCATTGTTCCCTTTAGAATTTATACCGTGCTCACTGCTATTATAAATATAATTTGAAGTGATGTTGGTCTTAGATCCTTCAGAATGAATACCTGACTTGCGATTATTCATGATAGTGTTGTTGTAGATTACTGAATTATCCCCTGAGGAGTTTATTCCGTTTTTTGTACTATCTGTGATATAATTACTACTAATACTAGCATTACTTCCTGAAGATTCGACCCCATTCTGATTACTGGAAGATATATGATTATTTCTAATAACTACATTATTTCCAGTAGATTTTACACCAGATGAATTACTGTTTTTGATATTATTATTGGATACGGTAACATTACTGGCTGAAATTAGAATACCATCACGGGACGAGTTGACAATAGTATTTTTGTCTATAATAGAATTATTTCCATCTACACTGAGAGAACCATTGATATAGAAACCTGAGACATTAGTGTTGTTGGCAGTATTTAAAACATGTATAATGTCGCTGGCACCATTACTGGTGAGGTTAACACTTCCATTAGCTATGATGGCCACTGGTTTATTCAGGATGATTTTCACATTCTCATAGATTCCTTCTAGGAAGGTGAAGGTATCTCCGTTCTGGAAGGTGTAGTCGATTCCATCTAGGTTGAAATTACTGTTAATTCCAGTACTGTTGAATACATTGGTGTAGGTGCTGTTATTCACGAAGAAGTTTCTGAAGATGTGGTTGTTGTTTATAATTGCATCTGCACCGGTAGAGTTGATACTGCTGTTGTTATAGCAGTAGATAGTGTTTCCAGTGATGGTGGTGTTTCCGCCGGTGGAGGTTACTCCATTTTGCAGATTATATACAAAAGTGTTATTGATGATGTTAGTATTGTTTCCAGCGGTGTTGATACCAGAAAGGGCACTGTTTTTTATTTTATTGTTGAATATAGTGACGTTGTTACTGTTTATGATAATACCATCACGTGTAGAGGCATTAATGGAGTTGTTGTTAAGAGTAACATTATCTGCAGAGACATTTAAGGACCCGTTAATATTGAATCCAGTGATATTGGAATAAATTGAAGTATCCAGGATATTTATAACATAATAATCAGTGGTTTCATTGGTAAAGAAAGCACCATTACTTATGAGATTAATGGTTTTATCCAGGATTATCTGAACATTGGTATAGATACCAGATAAGAAGGTGAAGGTATCTCCATCCTGGAAGGTGTAATCTGTTCCATTGAGGTTGAAATTACTATTAATTCCAGTAGTATTGAACACATTCATATAATTAGTATTATTTACCGTATAATCGGCTGCTGAGGCCGGGCTGGCTATGGCAAATAGGGCCAGGGCCATGATTATGGTGAATATTATTTTCTTTTTAAATGAATTTATTATATTACCCCCATTATTTGATGAATTGTGTAAAAATTAATTTTCTTTAATAGTATATTTTTATGTGATGTTTATATTTAAATATTTTTAATGAGGATAAGTATTACTTTTATTTAGGGAGTATGGTTGATTTAATTTGAAAATAAATAGTTTAAAAGGAGTATTTAATTCAATGGGATGTTTTTACAGTATCTGTACCGTTTTTTATATTTAACAAGCTATTATTCGTAAATATTATATTTTTTATTAAATAGATACATATAATAATTAATACTAATTTATTTATACTTATGATAATATCTAAAATCAATTTTATTCATTGAAAGGTGGTGTTATTAATTCGTGATTTTGATTTAGATCAAGCTTGGGTAATAATTAAGAATCTTAGTATTGAAAATATAGATGAAGATAAAATTAGGGAATCTAGACATGTGATAGATTCTTTTTCATTGAGAAGTTATAATATTGATCGTGATTTGATTTATGATTCTTTAATTAATAAAAAACCAGTATTAATAGGAAAAACGGGTTATAATAGTTTTAAAGTATTATATGAGCACCCTACAAAGAAAAGTGAGGATATTTATATTATTATAAGTATTGATGAGAGAGAAAATATTTTAATAATAACTACCTATACTAATAGCATTAAAAGGAGGATTAGGGCACCATGAAATGTGAAGCTATTTTTGAAATTGAGTACAAATATGACTTGGAAGTTGATGCATTATTTATTAATGTTAAAAATGATTATGAATACGACACTTCAATTGAATTAAATAATGAAGTAATACTAGATTTTGATAAAAATGGTAATCCTGTTGCCTTAGAAATATTAAGTGCTTCTAATATTCTTAAAACTCCAAAATATAGTCTGAAAAGGATTAATAACATAAAAATGAATGTAGACATTAATGAAAAATCTATTGGCCTAAAATTGTTCCTGGGTGTAATAATTCATAATAAGGAGCAAATACACTCAGTTAACACTTTCACGTCTAATGATACGGGTATTCCCAATATTGAAACAGAAATGGCCACAGTATAAAAATTAATGCTATTGTTTTTTTGTTAGGGTTAATTTAAATAAATTAAGTGCTTGTTAATTATATGAATAATTTTTTTTTAAATGAAAACTATGTCCATATTAGAAATCATTTAATTCATCCCATCTAATTTTAGTCATTTTTTTTATTATATTCATTTTTGTAGGGTTTAAACGAATATCTTTGTCATGATGAGTTATATATGGTAAAATAAGATCTTTTTTAATAAAATTTCCAATTTCTTTGGTCACTTTTTTACAATCATATTTACTTAATCTACGGCAAACATTCTTAATGGGAGTGTGTCTGACCCCAATATTTACTGTTCTTCGAAGGGAATATAAAACTTCCACTTGGATTCTATAATTCACTTCATAATAACTAATACTAAACTGTATGATTTATTATTTAATAATTTCTATATTATAAGTATTAATAAATTCTTAATATGTAAAAAAATTATACACTTGATTAAATAATAAGCTTTATAAGATTTAATATGTATAATAAATATACATAGATACATTATGAGGTTACCATATGCTTACTGAAATTTTTGGCAAATGCCCACAAGTAAAAACAATAAATTTTTTACTGGCCCATCCTTTTCACAAATACACCAAAAAAGAGATGGCCCAAGGTTCAGAAATATCCAGAATGACTTTAGATAAGTTCATAGAAGACTTTCTGGAGTTAAAAATACTAATAAAAGATGACGGATTATACTTTCTCAATTCTAAATCAATTTTGGTTAATTTAATGGATAAACTACAAGAAAATTTAGTGGGTTTGGAAACAGAAAAACAGATAGAAACATTCCATGAATCGTCCTCAAAGCTTTCGGATAAAGAATTAAAAGAATTCCTGAAAATTGATGAAAAAGATATTAAATTTGATGAGAATAAAGAATTAATCCTACTGGAGCGAAAAGAATTAAATAGATTACGAGATTTAGAACAGAAATATAATAATTATGCAGAAAAACAGATGGAACTGACCTCAGAATTATTAAAGGCCATTGATTCTTCTAAAAGGGAATTAACTCATGATTAATTATATTCTAAATTAAAATTAAAATTAATGTGAATTTAATTGATACCAATTATATATTTATAATTAAATAAAAAAATTAAATTGCTGCAGCAGCGAAATGAGTTTCTGTAGATGGTAAATTAATACTATTTTCCCCTTCAGCATTGAATTCTAGTGGAGTATTCTTATTTCTAATAATGACGTTAAATGCTGCTTTTATATGAATATAATCTTTACCAACTTCTATATTCATATTAATGTCTATTGGATTTTTTAAATGAATTTTATCGATATTGAACCTTTTAGAAGCATGAAGTATTTCTATAGCTACAGGTGTATTATTTTTATCGAAATCCAGGATTATATCCTTATCTAAACGTAAAGATCTTTTGTATTCATAGTCTTCTGTTATATACAAAAATATAGAATCACTTTGAAAGTCATAATCGTGATCCATGAAAAAAGACTTTTCGACCTGTTTAAGCATTAATTTCACCTTTAGTGACTATATGTAGTAATTATCCTTATAGATTTTTCGGATGAATTATGAGGCACTACAATAATAATTATTTCCTCTGATTTTCTATTTAGATGAGAGTATGTTAATTCAAATTCACCATATTCATTTTTATGGAATTTATTTGGAAATTTTTCTATTATACAATCTTTAATTTCATCATCAGTAAAATTTTGCCTACCTCTTATCCTTATACTGCCATGTGGGGTGATATAAATTCTATCCCGAGTCATATTCCTTAAGTAGTTTTTTTTAAACTCTTGGATTGAAACTTCAGGATTATTAATTATTATTACTCCTCCTAAAATATATCATAACTATTAAAATATATATTTTTCTATAAATGTTTTAGAACAGTATTTTACATAAGTAAATTGTTTATCTTTAATTTAGAGCTTTTTTTAAAAATAGAAATAAGTTATTTAGAAAATAAGTTGATATAGCTCTGAATTAAAGCCATTGATTCTTAAAAAGAATTAAATAACTTATGAATAATTAATTTTAGTTCATGTATTTGCGTATTTAAATTGCTTATGCTAGTTTATAAGCTGCTGATTTCATACTTTATACTGGAAATTAATAAATTAAAAGTTAATAATATCCTATTCAATTCAAGCACTTCTTAACTTCTTTATCAAAATCTGAAGTGTATTCTTTATCCTGTAATTTTCTGAACTCTTCAAATTCTTTATTTGCTATTTCCTTGGCCACTTCAGCAGTAATTTTACCAGAATCCGCTAATATTTCATATTCATTAAATTTCAAAAAAGCATCTAATTTTTCTATCCAGTCTTTCATGGACATTATTTTATGTCTTCTGGCCTGATTTTCAGCATAATCTAAATACATACTCACTATATTGTTTAATTCAGATATCTCTTCTTTATCTAAATAATTCTTAGCAATATTATACGTCTTTTTTTAAGATTTTACCTTCTGGTGAGTTTTTCCAGTTGGTAAGGCCCATATTCTTTTTATTATGATTGGCCTGGCCTATAATTAATTCTGCCGCTGTATGTTCAGTTATGGCCCAATGCAATTTATTTTGAACAGTTGCATAAAAAGTTCTAGTTAATTCTGAATCTTTATCATAATCATGACTACATTGGGAATAAATATCCGTAATTTTTTGATAAAATCTTCTTTCACTAGCCCTTATTTCTTTTATACGATCTAATAATTCATCAAAATAATCTTTGCCAAATCGGGTACTGTTTTTTAAGAGTTCGTCATCCAGGACAAAACCCTTAATGATGTATTCTTTTAAAGTTTGGGTGGTCCATATACGAAATTGGGTGGCCCATATACGAAATTGGGTGGCCTGTTTAGAGTTTACCCGATAGCCGACGGCGATTATGGCATCTAGATTGTAGAATTTCAGTTTTCGTTTAATGTTTCGATTACCTTCCTTTTGAACTTGTTCAAAAATGGAACAAGTTGAGGTTTCATCTAATTCATTATCTGAGAAAATATTGGATAAATGCCTGGTGATGGCCTGACTGTTAACATTAAATAATTCTGCCATTGTTTTTTGGGTTAGCCACATAGTTTCATCTTTTAAAAGTACTTCAACGGTAGCTGCACCTTCATTTCCTTTATAAAGAACTATGGTATTTGTTTGCATATTCGGCAGATTAGAACTCATGATAATTCATCTCTATTCTTATTAAATTTTTATAATAATATGTCACTTGATAATATTATATCCTTGAGGAAGAGCAAATGGAAAGTAAAAGTTCTTTTTAAACAAAATAGATTATTTCTGATAATTAATATTTGAAATAATTAAATATATTGATACTAATAACTATTATTATATACTTATTATATTAAAACTCGGGGGTTTTAAAATAGAAAATAAATCATTAGAAAAGAAAAGAGTAAGTTTTAGAATTGAAGAATCATTGCTTGAAAAATTTAAAGAACATAGCAAAGCTAAAGGATATAAAAGCCTTGGAAAGGCCATTGTTGGTTTGATTAAAAAAGAAATTGAGTAAAAAAATAATTATAGATTATTTTTTATTTTATTAAACTCATTATCCGATAAAATCGGTTTAATTCGTTCTAAAGATACTTCTTGATCAACATTAGCATAAAGCAGGCCTTTAGTCCTATCCACCATAACAGGTTTTTCTAATTCATAAACTCTTAAAACCCAGATATAGGCCTTACCAGAACCAATATATGATTTAACATGTTCATTGGTCCAGATGTGGAATTTATTAAGTGTTCCTATTCTGGAAGATGGTTTTTCAATTATTTTTTCCACGGTGGCAAAGTATTTGACTTCTTTTTTATCTCCATCTTCTTTAGGCAGGGCATTTTCCACTACGAATCCATATTGGTCCTTCTTAAAACTGTCTAAGAAATCATCTTTAGCTGCATAGCTGGTAGTAGGATATAAAAGAAACTTTTCCACAGAAGTATTGTATTTTCTAATTAGAATAGTTTGTTTCCCTTGGCCTAGGGCCTCTAAAGTGGCATTCCATTCATTTAGACATTTAGTTATTGTTTCCATCGGAATCATCCCTTATTTTTCACAATCATCTTGAATTCGTCTTCATAGATGTATTTACCACCAATGGCAATGAATCGTTTAGGAACCACTTTTTTATTGAACAATTGGAAGTTTTCAAATTCAATGATATTCATATCATTTCTTCCTTTAGAATATTCCTTAAATTCTTCAGTAGTTAACATTAATTGATTTTCATAATTTTTTAAAATATCAGATGGCTTCATTTTAACTACCTGGATTACATCGGCCCATCCAGTATATGCCTTGGCCCCATGGGATTCATAGATAATGAATTTATCTCCTTTAGAGACTCTTCCCAGATGTGATTTTCCTACAAAAACAGTTTTTCCCTTTTTATATATCCTTTCTGCATAATCTGTCGGTATGGGATGTGTAACCCCTTTTATTTCTTTTTCCATTTTTTCACCCTAATTTATTTTTATTCAAATTCCATTTCAGCTTTTTTTATTCCCATAAAATGGCTATAAATTCTTATTTTTCCCTTAAATTTTACTAATAATTCTACAAATCTTTGATTTATTTGAATTGTCAATTATTATGTTTATATGTACGATCAAAACGTAAAAATTATAAACATACTATGTTAATCTATTAATAATATCATAAACTTCATATAATAAATATTTTTTATTTATTATCATAAAATGGGACGGGGCTTTAAATTGAAACCACCAAAAATGTTGGATAACAAAAAAAATGGGGCGGTGCACGAAGAGTTACGTGAAAACCTTAAAAAAGATTCTAAACTTTCTGTAATCTCTGCTTATTTTACCATGTATGCCTATTTTGAGCTAAGGAAAGAACTAGGTAAAATTGACAATATGCGATTTATTTTTACTAAACCTAGTTTCTTAAAAAAGGATAATGAGCAAGTAAGGGAATATTTCATTGATAAAAATAATGAAACAGAAATATTTGGAAATGATTTTGAATTAAAACTGCGCAATGAAATGAAACAGGGCCATATCGCCAAAGAATGTGCAGAATGGCTAAAAAATAAAACAGAAATCAAATCATTTAAAAAAGCCAATACTGCTCAACCTAGAATGGTTTATGTTGAAAATGGTGAAGATCATACTTTAATTAGCGGTAGTGTTGATTTTACTACTGATGGATTAGGAATTACTCCTTCTGATCGTTCTGATTTTAATATGTGTACCTATGGGAAAGAGGCAACTCATTTTTATCTTCAAAACTTTAATGATTTATGGAATGATGAAGATGCATTAGAAGATGTTAAAGATAAGGTCCTAGATCAGATGCAGGTAATGTATAAAGAAAATCCTGCTGATTTTATTTATTATGTAACTATGTACAATATTTTCTACGAGTACCTTGATGAACTAACTGAAGAAAATATTGTTAAAACCCGTACTGGCTTTAAAGACACAGAAATATGGAATAAATTATATAAATTCCAAAAAGATGCAGTTATTGGGGCCATAGACAAAATTGAAAAACATAATGGGTGCATTGTGGCAGATAGTGTTGGTTTAGGAAAAACTTTCACTGCACTAGCCATTATCAAATATTATGAGCTTAGAAATGATAGAGTACTGGTTTTAGTACCTAAAAAGCTCAGGGAAAACTGGTCCATTTACACCCAAAATGATAAGAGAAATCTTTTCATTGATGATAGATTTAATTTTGATGTTTTAAATCACACTGATTTAAGCCGAGAAGGTGGGGTTTCCGGTGAAATCAACCTTAAAACAATTAACTGGTCTAATTATGATTTAATTGTTATTGATGAGTCTCATAACTTCCGTAATAATCCATCATTTAAAGATAGAGTCACTCGTTATGAGCGAATGATGGATGAGGTCATAAAAGCGGGGGTTAAAACAAAGATTTTAATGCTTTCTGCCACCCCAGTTAACAACCGTATGAATGATATTAAGAATCAAATAGCGTTTATAACCGAAAATAATGATCATGCTTTTGGTGATGTGGGATTAAAAAGTATTGAAAATATTCTCAGGAAAGCCCAGATGGTTTTTAATCAGTGGTCAGAGCTTCTTGATGAGGATAGAACAGGGGAAGCCTTTGTAGATATGATGGATTTGAATTATTTTAAGTTACTGGATACTATCACCATCGCCCGATCACGAAAACACATAGAAAAATACTATAATTTGGATGAAATTGGAAGATTCCCTATTCGCAGGCCTCCAATTAACCAATACTCGGATATTGATGTTTATGGAGTTTTCCCTCCCTTAAGTGAATTGAATCTTAATATTAAACGGCTTAATTTAGCTATTTATTCTCCTATACTTTATTTAATGCCTGATAAAAGAGAAGCTTACAGTGAGAAATATGATATGGCTGTTGGAGAGGGACACACTGTATTTAAACAAAGTGACCGTGAAAGGCAAGTTGTTAATTTAATGCGAATTAACATGTTAAAACGTATGGAAAGTTCTATCCATTCTTTTAAACTCACTATAAGTACTCTGCTGGAGAAAATTGATGATGTTTTATATAAAATAGATACTCATGATATAAACTATGATCCTCAAATTGACATCTCTCTTATAGATCCCGATGAAGAAGAATATGATGACATGATGTTTGGGAAAAAGAAGAAAGTTCTTTTTAAGGATATGGATATAATTAAATGGAAACAGGATTTATTAGCTGATAAAGATAAATTAGGACGTATTCTCCATGAAGCTGAACAAATTACACCGGATCGTGATTCAAAGCTCCAAGATCTAAAAGAAAAGATTGAATCAAAGATTAAAAATCCTATTAATCATAATAACAAAAAAATTTTAATATTCACTGCTTTTGCTGATACAGCCAACTATTTATATGAAAATTTACATGAATGGGCTTTTAAAAATCATCAAATTCATTCTGCACTGGTCACGGGTTCTGATGTTAATAAATGCACCTTAAAAGAAGTTAGATCTACCGATATAAATGATATTCTAACTAATTTTTCACCAATATCCAAAGAAAGATCTAAAATTAATGATACCATTAAAGAAGAAATTGATATTCTTATTGGAACAGACTGTATCTCTGAGGGTCAAAACCTGCAGGATTGTGACTATTTAATAAACTATGATATTCACTGGAATCCTGTACGTATTATCCAAAGATTTGGAAGGATAGATCGTATAGGATCAACTAATAATGAAATACAACTGGTTAATTTCTGGCCTAACCTGGAATTGGATGAATATATCAACCTAAAAGGACGGGTAGAGAGTAAAATGGTTATGGTGGATGTATCGGCCACCGGTGAGGAGAATATCATTGAAAATGGTGCCCGAAAGAAAATGAATGACCTGGAATATCGTAGAAAACAACTTAAACGTCTTCAAAACGAGGTTATTGATTTAGAGGATGTTTCTGGTGGAATTTCCATCACCGATTTGACCTTTAATGATTTCAAAATAGATCTCATGGAATACATGAAAGATAATCGGAAATTACTGGATGAAGCCCCCAGCGGTATTTATTCCATTGTTAGAATTGAAGGTGAACTTAGAAAAACGATTAAGCCTGGAGTCATCTTTGTTTTAAAACAAGTTAAGGGATATGAAGAAACTAAGGATCAAAATGCTTTATTCCCTCATTATATGGTGTATGTTGGTGAAGATGGATCTGCAGAGCTCAACTACAACCAGGTTAAGAAAATCATGGACTATTATAAAAAGCTATGTTCTGATAAAAAAGAGGTTTTCCCAGATTTAATTCAAGAGTTTAATAAAGAAACACAGGATGGCAGGGACATGGGTAAATATTCAGATCTCTTAGAATCGGCCATTGAAAATATATTGGGTAAAAAAGAAGAAGCAGGAGTGGCCAGCCTCTTTTCCAAGGGTGGAACAACTCCGGTTAAAAATAGTATATCTGGCCTGGAAGAATTTGAACTGGTTACCTTCTTGATTTTAAAGTGATATTTATGGCCCAAATAGAAGAATTCCTGGATATTCCAGCTAGCTGTGAAGTAGGTAATGTCATCTTCAAAAAATTATTTTATGATAACATGGAGCTTAAGAAAGCTGATCGGGATATTTTCATTAAATATGTGGATAAAATAAGATGGTGCTACTCCTTAAAAGAGAATAATATCAATATTAAAAAATTTAAAGATGAAAAACTGGAATATGATGAAATAGAGTTTATAAATGTTTATCTAAAAGCCCCGAATAAATTAAAAAGATTGGCTGATATTATAATGCGAACCATACCTTATCCTATGGTCCTTACTTTTGAATATGAAAATCAAATAAGATTATTCACTGGCCACCAACGGATTAACCTAGCAGATAGTACTAAAAACACCATTGATGAATATATTTTCACCGACTGGATAAATCTAGATAATTTAGATGAAGCAGATCAAAAGCTGTTCGAAGACCTTAAATTAAAGAATCTGAGTTTCACTAACTTTTATACCTTTTATAATGATATTATTGAGAATATAATCCAATATAATGTTTCTAAATTATCTGGTGGAAGTTCAGAACTTCCAATTGATGAGATGAAGGCCATTTATGATGAAGTTAATAGAATTGATTATGAAATTGAATTTATTAAAGGCCAGATGAAGAAAGAAACTCAGTTTAATCATAATGTAAAATTGAATATAAAAATTAGAAGATTGAAAGACAAAAGGGAAGAATTAAGGGGTAGGTTGAGTTAAATGGAGAAAATCAGTGTTAAGCTAAAGAATTGCTATGGAATAAATAAATTAGAACATGATTTTGATTTTTCTGAGAATAATGGTTGTGTGATATATGCTTCTAATGGAACCATGAAAACATCTTTCGCCAAGACTTTTATGGATATTTCTGAAGGAAGTGAACCTAAAGATAGAATTTATGGTCGAGAACCTGTTGTGTTTGATGTTGATAAAATTTCACCTGGAACAATTACTAAAATCGATTCTGAAGAGATTTTTGTAATAGAATCTTTTAAAGATAATTTTAATTTTGAAAAAATTTCTAGACTAGTTGTTAGAAAAGATCTGAAAGATAGATATGATGAAATTTATAACTTTATTGATATTGCTAAAAAAAAACTGGTTAATAAAATGGCCCGTTTATCGGGATTAACACAAAAAAATATTGAAGAAACATTCATGACTGATTTTCAGGATTTAGAATGTAATTTCTTTGATATCTTAGTTTTATTAGAATGTGAAATTGATGGTGATATTTCTATTCCTATCGACGATTTCAAATATAAAATCATATTTGATAAAAATCTCTTAAATTTTATAAAAGATCCCGAAATATTCGATTCAATTGAGAAATATGCTGAAAAATACTCAGATATTATTGATAAGTCTGAAATATTTGAAAAAAATGTTTTTACCCATAATGATGCTGCAAAAGTTGCTGATAATCTTGATAAAAGTAATTTCTTTAAAGCGGAACATCAAATTTCACTTAGAAATGGGGAATTAATCAAAAACAAAAATGAATTGGAAAGTTTGATTCAAAAACAAAAAGAAATTGTGCTTTCTGATGAAACATTAAGAAAGCTTTTTGAAAAAATTGATTCTGCTTTAGATAAAAATGGTGATCTTAGAGAATTTAAAAAAATTTTAAGCAACTATCCTACAATTATTATTCCTAAATTGCATAATATTGATGAATTTAAGAAAAAAGTATGGATATCTATTTTGAACAAGGAAATTGATCTTTATAATGATTTAATTAGTATATATAAATCCGGAAAAGATGAAATTGAAGATATCATAGAAGAAGCCAAATCTGAAGAATCTGCATGGAAAGATGTGGTTGATTTATTTAATAAACGATTTTTTGTGCCATTTGAAATAAAAGTTGTTAATCAGGCCGATGTAATATTAAAAAATGAAGTACCAACTTTAGAATTTACATATTATGATGAAACTGAACGAAAAAAGATGGATAAAGCTGAATTAATGGGAATTTTGAGTAACGGCGAAAAGAGAGCATTATATCTTTTAAATATTATTTATGAACTTGAAGCTCGAAAATTAGATGGAGATCCTGTTTTAATTATAGCTGATGATATAGCAGATTCATTTGATTATCAAAATAAGTACGCAATAGTGGAGTATCTTAGTGATGTTCTAAAAGAAGATTTTTTTAAATTAATTATATTAACACATAATTTTGATTTTTATAGGACTGTTGGTTCTAGATTGGATATCCACAGAAAAAACTGTTTTATGGTACTTAAAAATCATGAAGAAATTAAAATTGTCGATGGACAATATCTCAATAGTGCTTTTGGTTTTTGGAAAAGACAATTAGATGGGAAAGATGCAAATGATTGTAAAAGGATAATAATTGCATCAATTCCATTTGTTAGAAATCTCATTGAGTATATTGATGGTAAAGGAGAACCAGATTATTTTTTATTAACTGATTTATTACATCTCAAAGAGATAAGTGGAAATATTCAATTATCTGACCTTCAAAGAGTTTATTCTGAGGTTTGGAATACAAATTTTAATATAGCTGCTGATAATAGTGTTTTTGATTTTATTTTTGACGAAGCTGATGTTATCAAAGATGAAGAGACTTCTGGAATAAATTTAGAAAACAAAATAGCACTTTCTATAGCTATACGACTCATTGCAGAAGATTATATGATTTATAAAATCACCGATAAAACAGCAATAGCTGAAATTAGATCAAATCAAACTAGAAGATTATTTAACTTGTTTAAAGAGGAATATGGAGATCATTCTACAGTTCCTATCTTAGAAAAAGTGAATTTAATGACACCTGAAAATATACACTTAAATTCTTTCATGTATGAGCCCATTTTAGATATGGATGATAAAAATTTAAAAGATCTTTATCAAGATGTTAAGGAGATTAATGATGCAAGAGACTCAACTTAATGGGGAAAGTTTAGATATCGTTTCAGAAAACGTATCAAAGCTAAAAGAACTATTTCCAGAAATTTTAACCGAAGATAAAATCGATTTTGACAAGTTAAAAGAAGTTTTAGGAAAATACACTGAAGATGACAGTGAAAGGTATAATTTCACTTGGAAGGGTAAGTCTGCTGCTTTGCGTCTTGCTCAGACTCCGTCTACTGGTACTTTAAGGCCTTGTAAAGAGGAGAGTAAGAATTGGGATACGACTGAGAATCTTTATATTGAAGGGGATAACCTTGAAGTGCTTAAATTACTTCAGAAGAGTTATTATGGTAAAATAAAGATGATCTATATAGATCCTCCTTATAACACGGGCAAAGATTTTATTTATCCAGATAATTACAGGGATAATCTTTATAATTATCTTGAAATGACTGGGCAAATTGATGAAGACAGTAAAAAAATTTCTACTAGCACAGATGTTAGTGGAAGATATCATACTAAATGGCTTAATATGATGTATCCTCGTTTACGTCTTGCAAGAAATTTACTGACTGAAAATGGAGTAATACTCATAAGTATTGATGATAATGAGGTTGACAATCTTAAAAAGATGTGTAATGATATTTTTGGTGAAGAAAATTTTATTTCTCAATTAGTTTGGAGAAGTAAATCGGGTGGTGCTAATGATAGTAAATTAGTTGCTGTAGATCATGAATATATCCTTATATTTGCTAAAAATGTTGAAATAACTGAAATGGGAACTTTGCCGTATACTGAAGAGTTACTTAAATTATATAGTTCTAAAGATGAATTTTATGAAGAAAGAGGTCCTTATAGACCTATGTTACTTATGCAAAAAGGATTAAGTTTTTCAAAAAGTTTAACTTATCCAATAGAAGCTCCTGATGGAACAATTTTAAGACCAGATGCTGGAGGCGCGATTTGGAGATGGAGTTCAAAAGTTTTAGAAGAAAGAATGAAAAAAGGGTTTACTGAATTTAAAAATACTTCGGATGGATGGAAAATTTATACTAAACAATATTTAAAAATAGATTATGAAGGAAACCCTATTGAAAGAGGTAAATTATTAAGGTCAGTTATAACTGATTATGATGGAAGAGAAGGCACACGTATCCTACAAAAACTATTTGAAAATAAAATATTCACTAATCCTAAGTCTTTAAAACTTCTATCTTTATTTTGTAGTTTATGTTCGCATGATGATGATATTATTCTAGACTTCTTTTCAGGTTCTGCTACAACTGCTCATGCAGTAATGAATTTGAATTCAGAAGACAATGGTCACCGTAAATTTGTCATGGTTCAACTTCCTGAAAAAACTAATGAAAAGGAGGAGGCTTACAAATCAGGATATAAAAACATTTGTGAAATTGGTAAAGAACGTATCCGTCGAGCAGGAGATAAAATACTTTCTGAAATGAATCAGAACGGCCAAATTTCTCTTGATAACAAAAAAAATATTAATTTAGACATTGGTTTCAAAGTTTTCAAACTTAATTCGTCTAATTTGGCCAAATGGGATCCAGAATACGATAATCTTGAACAAACTCTATTAGATAGTGTAGAAAACCTTGTTACAGGCCGAAATCAACTAGATTTAATCTACGAAATTATGCTAAAATATGGAATTGATTTAACTCTCCCTATTGAAGAATATCAAATTAAAGATAAAACTATTTATTCCATAGGATTTGGGGCCTTAATGGTCTGCCTAGAAGATAATATAGCCACAGAACTATCCACAGAAATAATTAAACTAAAAGATGATCTCTCACCAGAGATAATGAGAGTTGTTTTCAAAGATAATGGGTTTGCCAGTGATAGTGATAAGACTAACATCAAAGAGACTCTAAAAACACATGGAATTGAAGATTTTGTGACCATCTGATGGAGGATTAAAGAATGAAACTTAAATTTAATCCTAATTTAAAATATCAGGATGAAGCTATCTCATCAGCGGTTAATTTATTCCAGGGACAACGATCCATGAAATCAAACTTCACGGTTCCTGGTGCTCAAGTGGGCCTGTACGATGCGGGCCATGGAATTGGAAATAGACTTGAGCTTAGTGAGGATGATATTCTTGAAAACCTTAAAAATGTCCAGTTAACAAATTTTTTACCTCCTAGTGATATTCTAAGCCATAATAATCTTAACTTTGATATTGAAATGGAAACCGGAACTGGTAAAACCTACGTTTATTTAAAATCAGTATTCGAACTTAATAAAAAGTACGGCTTTACTAAGTTCATTATTGTTGTTCCCAGCATAGCCATTAAAGAAGGTGTTTTTAAAGCTTTACAAATGACCAGAGATCATTTCAAAGGATTGTATGATAATGTAATCTATGATTATTTTATTTATGATAGTCAAAAGCTAGAACAGGTTAGAAATTTCGCTGTTAATAGTAACATCCAAATAATGATTATCAATATCGATGCTTTTCGTAAAAGCTTTACAGATCCAAAAAAGGAAAATAAAGCCAATATTATTCACCGAGAAAATGATAAATTAAGCGGTTTGAGGCCTATTGAATTGATACAGGAGACCAATCCTATTGTTATTATTGATGAACCTCAATCTGCTACTAGTACTACCAAAGCAAAGGAAGCTATTGCTTCTCTAAATCCTCTTTGCACTTTACAATATTCAGCTACCCACAAAGAAATTCACAACTTAATTTATAAATTGGATGCTATTGATGCTTATGACAAAGGACTGGTTAAACAAATTGAAGTGGCATCATTTGAATCATTAGATTACCATAATAAGGCCTATTTAAAATTAATCTCTGTGGATAATAAAAAATCACCTATAACTGCTAAAATTGAGCTAGATGCCCATAATAATGGTAAAATTAAGCGGAAAATAGTAACTGTTCGGCAAGGTGATGATTTATCCTCTAAGAAACTGGGAAACAGAGAGATATATGAAGGTTATGTAGTCAGTGAAATTTACTGCGAAGAAGGCAATGAATATGTTGATTTTACCAACAAGCCAGAAGAAATTATCATTGGTAAACCTGTGGGTGATATTGATGATATTAGGATTAAACGTGAGCAAATCAAAAAAACTATAGAAGAACACTTAAATAAAGAGTTAAAACTTAATCCACAAGGAATTAAAGTTTTAAGCTTGTTTTTCATTGATAAAGTGGCTAATTACAGGTATTATGATGAAGAAGGTAATCCTCAAAAGGGGACTTATGCTGAAATATTTGAAGAGGAATATAAAAAATTAATTAGAAAACAGAAATATAACACCCTCCTTAACGAAATCGACGTAGAAACTGCTGCTGAATATATTCATAATGGATATTTTGCCCAGGATAAAAAAGGAGTCCTTAAAGACACTCGTGGAAACACCTTAGCTGATGATGATACCTATAGTTTAATAATGAAAGATAAAGAGAGACTTTTAAGCTTTAGTAGTAAACTTAGATTCATATTTTCACATTCTGCACTTCGAGAAGGTTGGGATAATCCCAATGTATTCCAGATATGTACATTAAACGAAACAAAATCAACCATAAAAAAACGTCAGGAAATTGGAAGAGGTCTTCGTCTATGTGTAAATCAAGAAGGAGAACGAATCAAAGGTTTCCAGACCAATACTCTTACAGTTATGGCCAATGAAAGCTATGAGGATTTTGCTAAAACTCTGCAAAAAGAAATTGAAGAGGATGAAGGAATTAAATTTGGTGTTATTCAGAAGCATAGTTTTGCTAGTATTAGCTTTAAAAATGATAAAGGAGATCTGGAACACCTGGGAAGTCAGTCTTCTGAGGAAATATTTAATTTCTTTAAAGATAAAGGTTATATCGATACTAAAGGAAAGGTTCAGGACAATTTAAAAATAGCTATAAAACAGAATGAAGTAGAAGTTCCAGAAAAACATGCAGAATTTAAAGATCAGATCACTTATACTGCAGAGAAACTCACCAAAACATTGGATATTAAAAACCTTGATGATAAACGGGAAGTTAAACTAAATAAAGAGGTTTATCTTAGTGATGATTTCAAGCAATTCTGGAATAAAATAAAATACAAAACCACTTATGCAGTAGATTTTAGCAGTGAAGAACTTATCAAAGAATGTTCTAAATCTATGGAGGAATATTTGGATGTTAAATCTCCAAAACTTCTTTACACTAAAGTTGATGTAAGTATTAAAAGTAAAGGTGTTGAAACTATTGAAAAACAACGTAGTGTTGTTTATTCAGATAGTGAAGAGATCATTTTACCAGATATTATCACATTTTTACAGAATGAAACTTATCTTACACGGCGTACTATTGTGGATATTCTGATTAAAAGTGAAACATTATGGCAATTCAAGAAAAATCCTCAACAATACATGGATGAAACATTAAAAATTATTTCATCTAAAATGAATCATATGATTGTTGATGGAATCAAATACACTCGTTTAGGAGATAATGAGTATTATGCTCAGGAACTATTTGAAAATAATGAATTATTTGGTTATTTATCAAAAAATATGCTGGAAAGTAAACGTTCTGTTTATGATCATGTGATATATGATTCTGATAATGAAAAAGGTTTTGCAGAAAGATTTGAAGATGATGAAAATGTGATTTTATATGCAAAACTTCCAGGATGGTTTAAAATACCCACCCCAATAGGATCATATAATCCAGATTGGGCAGTTTTAGTAAATAATAATAATGAACAGAAATTGTATTTTGTATTGGAAACTAAAGGAAATATTCAGTATGAATCACTTAGACAAACCGAAGCTGATAAAATAAAATGTGGTAAGAAGCATTTTGAAGCATTAGGTAATAATGTGGAGTTTAAGGCGGTAGATGATTATGATAAGTTCATAAGAAATGTCTTTTAAAAACAGACATGATAACATTCTTAATTAAAAAGGATAATTGAATTATCCAATCTTTTTATATTCATATACATTTCTTATATTTTGATGGAAATATGTTCCATGTGACGATGCAGACATTAATCCAGTGTATATGGCCTGAGGAACTTTATAATATTCGTAAAGTCCACTGTTTAAAAATTTTATTTCCAGAATTTTTGTTTTTGCATCATATCCTACAGATTCTAAATTGCTTGAGCTTACTGGTTTGTGAATCATTTTCATATCACCAATATCAATTAGTAATATTTTATTAATAAATGTTTTTATTTTTTTAATATCAATATTTTAAACTTTTTTCCGTTCAAAATATTAGCAGAAACCAGTTTATTTAAAAAATTTATTTTTTTATCTGAAATATTATAATTATAATTATAATTGTCCGTTATTTTGCCGAAATGTCCGATATATGTCGATGTTATTCCCACAGCAACAGTAAACGCAGTAACTACAACAGAAAAATCAGTGGGAATGCAGAAAACAGGATTACCAATAGCAGGATTAATACTAGCTATGTTTGCGGTTTGTGGTGGGTTTTTAGTGCCAAAAAGGAAATAAACTTTTTTCCTTTTTTTATTTTTCAGGATTATTTTCGTCTCATGAATCTGTAAGGATTACTCAAAAGAAGAATATTCAGCACAATACTTCCTCAATATAAATGCACATTTTTTTATTTTATCATAATCCATATTTCCGTGTTGTTTTAATATAAAACCCTGCAATGTATCATAATAAGTGAAACTATAGTTCTGAGGATTCATTTTTATATCCACATTTTTATTTATAAAGGTCACCACGGGCCTCACACGAACACCAGTTATACCCTGGGCAGATATATATTTTGATAGTCCTGTTGCATTATATCTGGACTGTCTGCCAGGGTTGGTGTGTAATGGTCTTAAATGTCCTTTTTTTATAATTTGTAGGTCATCACCATTGAGCTGGAATCTACCCAGATAATTCTTGGTCTCTATTGCAAAAACGCCAGTAGGCCCCACAACTATATGGTCAAGATTGCCTTTGGTATGGGGTAGGGTTACATCATTAAAAACAAAAAATCCTCTGGGGAGAGTGTTTAGATATCTGGCTACTTTTCTTTCACCCCTCACACCTTTCTTCCAGATTTTTCTCTTTTCAGAGGCTTTTCTGAATAATAATATACCTGCAGCAAATATTCCCGCTGCAATATATACTCTGGTTATAAATATTGCTAATATTCCAATTAAAGCAATTATGGCTCCGAATAACATGGCTACGCCAAAATATGATGTCTGGCGCTCAGCATAGTATCGGCGATTTTTTATAAGCTTCCTTTTAGATTTATAGGATCTCTTTGCACGGGGGGCTCCTTTAAGGTTCCCACCACATTTTGAACATCTTTTGATATTAAGCACAGGCCGGACCTGGTACTGAGCCCCGCATTCTTCACAAGCTACATCTTTCATTTTACTTAAAATCCCCAATAATATTTTTAAAAATTAATATTTCCTATTACTTTGAATATTGACTCAAAGCAGGTTATTTGGATTCAATTTTGATATAATGTATTTAATCTTCCCATATCCATTATAAGTCTACCATTCAAGTATAATAGGATTTGGATAGAGCGTATGAAAAGTAAAAATAATCTAAATCATTATTATAAAAAAAAATATAATGAATATTTGATTAAAAACATTGACATCCTGAAAGCATCACACCATGGAAGAGAAACCGGGTTTATGAACCTGCCGTCAGGTAAATCCTATCTACATCATCATTTATTAACCAAATTCCAATTAACTCCACCACAATTGCACCGAACGGCCTCTGCGGTTGTCCCGTTTTTACTTAGATGTATAATGGATTATTATATTATAATATTTACTATTATCTTCAATAGTTACTATTATAATGTAATTTTAGAAATAGAAAAATAGAATTTTGTAAATTATTTAATTAAATTCTAAACTTTCATCTACAAATAAACTGGAAAATCAACTAATTTTACATATTATTAATTTTTAATAAGTTCTATAGTAATATTTATTATATAGTATGTAATAATATTATTTATGGTAGGTGGTGGGTTTAATTCTTGATTTTAATATTGAACAAGTTCTGAAAATATTAAGGGACCTTAAAACGGGAAATATTGGTGAAAATACCATTAGATCATCCAGACATGTTTTAGATAACTGGTTTTCCAGAGGGACGGATCAAAACTTGGTTTATAGTTCTTTAATTGATAAAACTCCAGTAGGTATATCTAAAACGGGATTAAACACTTTTAAATTAGTTTATGATGAATCTAACAGAAAAAGTCAAGATTTATATGTTATCATAGCCATAGAAGAAAATAGAGAAATAAAAATATTGACTATTTATCGCTTTAGTAAAGAAAGGAGGGAAAGGCACTATGAACCATGAAACTGATTTTCAATTGGAATCATTATATGATTATTCATTTGATGTTTTAGGCATAAGAATTAATGATGATTATGAATACAAAACATCGGTAGAACTCTCTAATGACGTTATACTCGATTTTGATAAAAATAATGTTCCAGTGGCCTTGGAAATTTTAAATGCATCTCGCTTTCTTAAAATTTCTAAGTCCAAGTTGGGCCATATAAACATGATAAAAATGAAAGTTCATGTTGATGATAAATCCATATGTCTTAAGGTCTCTATAGGTGTTAATTTACATAAACAAGAACAAATTCATTCTATTGATACTTTTACTTCTAATGATATGGGTATTCCAAGTATTGAGAGAGAAATGGTTACTGTATAAAATTTTAATTTTTCAATTAAATTCATTTGTCCGATAAGTGTCCGTTATCTGTCCGAAATGTCCGATATATCAATCATTAAATATAACATATTTCCTTCCTTTTTTATCCCCAATGGGCTTTATAATATCTTTATCTACGGATAAATAACGTTGTAAAATCCTATGAAATCAGGGGCAATATAAAATGATTCAAAATAAGTAGATTAAAATAATAATATGAATAAAATACTAACGAGTTTCACGTCTTTCACGTAAACTTTCTCGTATTTTTTCTTTGCTGAAGCTACCATGTAATAGTTTTATACTTTTCACAGGTTTTTCTAGGGGCTTAGCTCCTTTTTTGGTAATCATCATAGTATTTCACCTATATACTTGATTGTATAATAATTTTTACTTAAAAACTTATCTATTTTTCGCATTTAGTATTCATTTAAATCAATATAATTACTATTTATTATAATCGTATTAATATTTAATATTGGTGATTAATTTTGAAAAATCCTGAAATTGAACAAAGCTGGTGGCATATCGAAGATCAACTAAAACCATCAAAGTGCCGTATTTTCAGGCAAGTAATGGATTTATATGTTGAAAACAATTATTTTGAAATAGATTTACCGGCTAGTGATGGGAACATTTCAGGATTACAAATAATAAGTAGGAATAAACCAATGGAGATTCCTTTCATAGTAAAGGATCATAAATTATATGTAAATCTTGGTGAAATCGAACAATGGCCTCCTGAAATGGATATTAATTCTGATAATGTCGAAAATTTAAAAAGACACGTAAAAATCGAGATTAAATATATGGAAGAATATCCTAATCCTCAAATGGGAATAGAACTAAATGAAGATTTAAATAAATCTTATAATGGATATTTATCTATAAAATTACCAATTCGCCCTGAATTTAGAATAACTATACCTCATGGATTAGAAATTGAAAATGATGGTAAAAAATTAGAATTAACTCTTTTTGTATATGGTGGTGAGTATAATTCTGAAAATTGTCTCAATGAAGATTATTATGACGAAATTAGTCTCAAAATCGAAGCTCCCATTATAAATAGGATTGATGGAAAGAAGGCGTATACTTATTTAATTAGTCCAGATTCTCAGAATATAATATTAGATGTCCCAAATGAATGTGAGATGTTACTCCAAGCCACTTATCATGTTCGCAATGAACCTAATTTTTGGGGAATTCCTGTATTTGCAGGGATATTAATCGTTTTCACGGTTGTAGAAGTTTTAAGGGTATTAACTAATGTTTCTGATATTGGAACTCCTGAACTAAGCATGTTAATTTCATTATTTTCTTTCACGGCTTTTGTATTGACATTAAACAAAGAAAATTACGAAATACCCTGCAGTAGGTTTGTGATTGCATCAATTATATTTACTATTATGGGGATGTTTATTATTTTGATGAAATATCTAATTTTTTTAGATTTTAATACAATAATTAATCAGATTATTCAGTTTATGTAATTAAGAAAATGATTTAAATCAGATATTCAAGTAGTTAGTAAAAGGCCATGAACCATCATAGCATAGAAGAAAATAGAGAAAATAAAAATATTGACTACCTAGAAACACCAGGAACAATTTCTTCAGACATGGTTATTGATTCATGCTTTTTAGTCATTTATTAGAATTTTAGAAATTGAACCACATTTAGTTCAATTATCATATTGAACCATATATAGTTCATTTTATAGGATTTTTTAAAAAATTTGAATCTTCACTAATTTCACCACAATAATCTTTTATAACCTTCTGAAAAGCAAGGCCATAATTTTCAAGGAATTTTAAACCCACTCCTCTAATTTTCATCATGGATTTATCATTTTTAGGCATTTTCATGGCCATTTCTTGTAGTGTTGCATTATTGCAAATAATATATGGGGCAAAATTTTTTTCAGAGGCTAATTCATTTCTTAATTTTCTAAGTTTTTCATATAATTCTTCATCATAGACAAATGACTCTTTTTCATTTTTACTAAGTTTATTAGGTGATAATAATTCCAAACTCTTTTCATTTAATGCTAATAATTCTTTTCCAGAGTTACATTTAATTTGAAGATAATTATGTGATATGAGTTCATTAATAAAATTTTTTAGCCATTCTTCACTACAATGGGATAATGCGGCATAAGTTGATAGTTCATCAGGGCCAAAGTAAGTATTTTCTTTGATTTTTCACCTTTTAGAACTTCAAAGGTTTCAGATTTATCTAAAAGTAATGTTGATTCATTTATACCAAAAATAATAATCTTGCTTATTGCTAATTCATATTCTTTTATTAATTTATGGAATTCAGCTTTTTTTGATGTTAATATATTATTTGAAGACTCTAATTGCTCGAGTTCTGAATCAAGGACTAAATGTTTATTTTTTCTTCTTCTGGACTTAATTTCTATTTGGGATTTAGAAGACTCTTTTAATTTTTTATTATAATTATTTACTGCAGAATTAAGGCCCATTGTTTTGTTTAGATCTTTTTCAGAAGACATTTTATATCACTAAAAATAATATTATTAATACCAAATATATAATTATTATGATTATATAAAAAAAGAATTAATTAAAGACATTTGAATTTCCTAAAATTAATATTATACAATAGAAAAGTATTAATATTATTCTTTTAATAATCACATTAATAATTAAATTTTTATAAAATGCTTTTTAAATAAAATATAGATGGAGAATTATAATGAGTATAGTTAAAATGTCAAAAAAGAACACTGCTTCCATTAAAAAGCCTATAAAAGTGGCTGAAGAAAAAGAAGAGATTCGTTCAGATTTTGCTGAAAAAATTAAAAGAAGGTCTAAGCAGAAGCCAGTTGATTTTAAAATTTAATTTGGTTATATGTATGGTATTAAAATCAACCCAAAGCTCCTGGAAGAGCTGGAAAACCTTCGAGAAACGGATTCTAAAAGCTATCAAAACATTGTAAAAAAAGTTCAAAGTATAGCTAATATTTTAGAATTAAACCCTAATCATTGTAAAAATCTCCGAAAACCTTTACAGGACTATAAAAGAGTCCATATTAACAAATCTTTTGTTTTAGTTTTTAAAGTTGATATTAAAAATAAAGCAATGATATTAATGGCATATGATCACCATAGTAAAGTTTACTCCCGAAATGATCTATAACTCCTGGCTTTTTTTATATTTAATGGCAGATGGTAGTATTTATTATATTAATATGGCTAATATGGTAGAACTACCATAATGTTATGGTGATACTACCATAATAAATTCAATAAGTTTCAAATATTTTTTGAAAATAGATTTGAAAGAGTATTATGAATGTTTTTAATTATTTAAACGTTATTTGTTTCTTAAACAATTATTAATTATATATAAATTGCATTATTAATTTCCTATTTATTTAACATTAAATTAATCATAAGTTTATTTATATTTAGACTTCTAAATTATAAATTACTGTATGAGGTAACAAATTATGAAAAAAGAATTTCTAATAGTTGGTCTTGTTTTATGTTGTGTTTTTGCCAGTATGACGGCCATTTCAGCCAGTTATTTACCCTCAGGATATTATAATAATGTTAACATTGGTAACTATCAACCAATAGGTGTTGGTCCTTTCAATACGGTAGGGTTTACCATAACCAGCCCATCATCATCAAGCTTAAAAACAGAATGGCATAGTGAACTAGTTTATATCAGTTATAATGTTCAAATAGACATAGCATATTATACAACTACTGGAACCCTAAAATTTGTTGCAGATGATTTTGATGTACCGATAATGGGGGATTATAGTGGACATACATTGGAAACACCGGATATTGACACCTCGAGAAATATCTATGTAAGTGTAACTTCACGGAAAATTAGTTTTGGTGGCACAACATACAATGACATAATTCCACCTAAAATAATTGCAACTAAACCCCTCAATAACTCCAACCATTTATCTCTAACCTCACCTATAAAGATCAAATTCAGTGAAAAAATCAGCAAAGGAACAAAATTCTCAAAAATCTACATTAAAAACCTAAACACCAATAAAATCGCAAAATCAACAGTAACCAGCATATCTGGAAACACCATAACCCTCAAAATGACCAAAAGCAGACTAAGTCTTAACACCTATCAGGTTTACATACCAACTGGAGCAGTCAAAGATGCTGCAGGAAATAAAAACACAGGATACGTGCTAAAATTCAAAACAAAAAAATAATAATTCTTTCTTTTTTTAGATACAATTTTTAAATTCAATAACCATTAAATTGGAGAAGTAAACTGTTTGATATAGTCTGAATAATGTATAACCTTTTGGAAATATTAATTGCAGTGATATATCAAGCCATGTGTATAATAAAAACCTATTTCACCCACCATACCCAATACTATAAATGGCGATAAACATGGTGGAACTATTATTCTTTCTCATAATGCTATTCATAGTGGCCCTCATATCTCGTAAAATTGACCATCTCCCGGTATCGGCCCAGATGATTTTCATCTTTGCAGGTATGGCAGCCGGCTATTTTTTAACGGGTTTTGTGGATGTGCGGGAACCTCCCATATCCACCATCGTGCTCATAATTGCCGAAGTGGCCCTGGTACTGGTATTATTCACCGATGCCTCCCAGGTAAAACTAGGGGCCCTTAAATCTAATCTATTAACCCTAAGACTATTATCTGTAGGCCTAATATCCACCATAATTCTGGGAATTCTGGCTGCAGCCACCATATTCACTGATTTGACTTTCTGGGAAGCAGCCATTATTGGAATAGTTTTGGCCCCAACTGATGCTGCCCTGGGCCAAATTGTAGTTAAAAATAAGAAAATTCCAGAGAGAATCCGTAAAGCACTGGAAGTGGAAAGCGGATTAAATGATGGTCTATGTGTGCCTTTTTTACTGGTATTTATTGCCATAGGCCTGGCTGAAGAGACATTTTCACCCATGGGATATTTTATAGATGTGGCCCTGGCCCAGATAGGATTAGGGGCCCTAGTAGGTCTGGGTGTGGGAATCATTGGTGCCGGTGTGGTTATAAAATCCCGTGATAATGGATTGATCACACCTGAGTATCAGAGAATCGCTTTTCTGGTTCTGGCTGTAATTTCTTTCCTTTTAGCTGATGAAATTGGGGGCAGTGGATTTATAGCGGCCTTTGTAGGTGGTCTGGCTACCGGATACATCACTCGGGATGCAGGTAAAGTTCTCATTGATTTTGCTGAGGCAGAAGGCCAGTTTCTCAATCTCACGGTTTTCTTCCTTTTAGGAATAATCATAGCCGGATTGCTACCATTTATAACCTGGCAAATAGTTCTCTATGCTATTTTAAGTTTGACTATTATTCGCATGCTGCCGGTGGCTCTATCATTAATTGGGGCCAAAGTGGACATTGATTCCACCTTATTCATGGGATGGTTTGGTCCTCGAGGCCTGGCCTCAGTGGTACTGGCTCTGATTGCTTTGGAAGAGCTGGGATCTTTCTCCGGTGAGGAAACCTTTATTTTAGCGGTGTTTACCACAGTGTTCTTTAGTGTGGTGGCCCATGGGGTGACTGCTCTTCCTTTATCCAGAAGATATGTTAGAAAATTAAAAAAAAATAATTATTAATAAATAATAATATGCGTTTTTGAAATATTTTAAAAAAAAATTAGATATTATACCAGATAAGGTATGAACATCTTGGTTTTGTTTTTATATTCTTCATATTCCGGGCCAAATTCATCTATCATGTCATTTTCTTCTTTTTTGGCCAGCTTATAGTACATTACCAGCAATATGAGGTATAATACTATTAATGGTATGGTGGCCCATCCTATCATTATTCCCAGGGTTATCATGAAGAATCCGGTGTATTGGGGGTGACGCACATATTTATAAATTCCATCTGTTACTAATTTTCCCTCTCCAGTTTCTTTAACCCAGTAATTTTTGTGGATTTTTTTCCAGCCCATTAAAACCAGGGCCACTCCACTTAAGGATACTAAAGCACCAATCCAGCTTCCCATATCTCCAATGTAGGTTCCCAGGGTGTGTCCCCAGAAAACACCTTCTGGTAACCAGATACCAAATAAGGCTCCTATGGCAAACATACTAAACGGTATTCCGAACATTTCAATGGCAAAGGCCACAACAAAGGCTAAATAAGCACCAGTTGGTTTTACACTACTCTTTTTATAAAAAGGTGCAAATAATATAAATAATCCGTAAATCGCTATCCAAATTAATACAGCCCACCAGTTTCCAAAGTGGGTAAATACATTTTCTTCTATCATTTAATATCACCAATTATTATAATCTATAAAATTTATTTTGACTAAAAAATGGATTTCATCAATTTTTATTTTAATTGAGTCTTAATCCAAGAGTTTCATTGTTTTTTATTTTCAATGGAGCGTGTCATCATTTCAATGGCGTACTCAATGAGCTCTTCGTGAGTTAAATCATGATCCTTCATGTGCATTTCAATGGTAGGTGTTAGATTAATCATATTCTGCATAGATGAGGTTATATACAAGGAGGTTTTCACAGGATCAATATCCTGACGTATGGATCCATCTTTTATTCCTTCGTCAAAAGCACTGGTCACAGTTTTAAAACTATCAGACCTTATTTTGTTAAGTTTTTCCATTTCTGGAAAATCTTCATCAAAGGGTATGTTGTAATAGAAACGGGACAGATAATAACCGGGGTATTCCTTGTAAAATTGATAAAATGCTAGAATGAGCATTTTTATTTTTTCCAGACCGTTTTTTGCTTGAGGATAGCTTTTAGTTACTATTTCATTCAAAATTCGGGAGCCACGTATGGCAATGGCCAGATATATTTCTTCCTTGTTTTTAAAGTATAGATATAATGTGCTTCTTGCTAGTTCTATTTCCGTAGCAATATCGCCCATGGAAACATTTTCATAACCTTTTTCAAAGAATAATTTTTCGGCTGAGTCTAAAATACCTTGACGTCTGGATTCTTTTTCTCTTTCCTTTCTAGCAGATATGGTCATAAAATTCACCTGACATATTGTCATAAATTAGACAATATGTTATATAATGACATACCGTCACTAAATAACAATGCGTCATATTAGTATTTAAACTTTTGTATTGAATTAAAAATCTCAAATTAATACCTATTTTGCAGTTTTAGGAAAATTTTTATCTTTCCAGGCGAAAATATTTTATTTTAGCCGTTTTACCAAGGCCTTATTTAGTTTGGTTGCCATTGGGGTTATCTGAGCTTATGTCAATTATATAAAATCTAAGAAAATAAAATTGACATAGGATACTCAATAATAAAAAAAATTTATTAAACCCGAACACTATAATGAATAATATGAAATCTTTTAAAGTTTATCCCGAAGCCGTGGATGAATTTGTAAATAATATTATTCAACATTATAAAAGAAGGATTGATATTATTTTCTTATTTGGTTCTTTAGCCCGGGGAAAAGCCCGTGAAGAATCAGATATTGATATTTTAGTGGTGGTTGACCTTGATCTGGATGAAAATGTAGATGTTTCTTTTTTCCTTTTACTTAAATATGGTAAGATTATATCTCCTAAAGATATGAAAAAATCTCGTTTTGATAAAATGGCTAAAGAAGGTTTTTCTTTTATTAATAATGTCTTAACTGAGGGAGTAGTTCTGTATGAAAGAGTGGGAAAAGCATCTGCAGAGAATAAATCTGCTAATATTCTTCTTGACAACCAAACTAAAAGAATAAATTTAATTTTTTGATTAGGATATTATTTAAATCAATATTAAACAGGGGGCCTTTTAAATGTTGGATTTTGGAATAACTGTCCAGGAAAAAATGGAAGATTACGACACTAAGTTTTTAAATGAATTGCTGCCTGGTGAGCAAATTTCTGGTGAAATTGTTATTGGAGAATTTAAGGCCTTACCCATGGGTGGAAGGGAAGTAGCTGAATTCTATGTCATAATTACTGACCATGGGAATCGTAAAAAATGGGTTTGTGAATTTATAACTTCCTATTATCCCGAAACTGATAATATTTATGGGGAGCACGGTGCTGTATTTTATAATTTCATTGATTCTTTAAATCACGTGGTGAATAATACTCCTAAAAATTGGCAGGAAAACTATTCTGTGAATTTTCACAAATTCCGAAAAACAGTAAATGATAATGTATCCCTGATAACAGTAAAAACAGTTCAATCACCTAATGAAGATGCTAAAACTCTTAACCTGGAAGTCATTGATGCCACTATTAGTAAAAAATCGAAAACTCCAGATTCAGTATCCATCTATGATTTAGCAGATGAAGATCCTATCATTCTCACGGCATATGCTCATCTTCGCAATAAAGGAGACCGTATTACGACAAAAAACATTCGATTTGAATTAAAAACATTATTTGATGATAAAAATATAACTGAACAGGCCTATCAATCTGCATTAAAAGAATTAAAAACAATTAAGGATGTTTGAATCTATTTTAATTTAATTTTTTATAATTAATATTCTTGATGTTGTAATATATTATTTCTTATTTCAAACCTATTTCTTAAGAATTTCCTTTAAATCATCTATTTCTGATTTTATTTCTCTCATCTGATTGTCCATATCATCTAATTTTTTAATTAAATGGCCCATTGTTTCCTGATTTTCTTCTTTTACGGATTCACGTTCTCTTCTGAATTTTTCCAGTATGGCTGTGGTGGCGGTGGCGGTTAGTATGCTGGAAAATCCTATGGCTGCAAACATGGCCATTAAACCAATTACTCTACCCGTACTGGTATGGGGGACTACATCTCCATAGCCCGCAGTAGTAATGGTTTGCATAATAAACCAGAAACTATCGCCGCTATGGAGTGAAAGCATATAAAATAACCAGGAAAAACCATAGTAATTCGTAAATACGTCTGATTCTTCTTTCTACTTTCATAGATATATTATTAAAGATTTTTTAGATATATTTCTTTTCTTTTTTAAAATCAATCATTTTTTTTATTAAGAAGTGTATTTTTTGATAACTTTATTTTAACTATCCTAGGTTTAAATGTTATAAAATTATATAACGAAATATTTAAATATTTAAAAGTTAAAAGTTTAATTTAAAAATATATAAGTGAGGCAAAAAATGCAAAAAAAACTAATATATTTATTATTAGCATTTATGTTGTGTGCATCTTTTTTAGCAATGCAACCTGCAGCTGCAACTACACAAGATAAAATTAAAACCATGATTATAATAGATCATGAGTATTACACACACAATTTTGGTATTAGTTGGTGGTTAGCTACAGAAACATATCTTATTGATGTAAACAAGGGAAGTCATCTAAATCATCAAGTTTTACGCTATGAATTGTATAATCCTGAAGGAGTTCTTTGTGAAGTTCAAAAACATAAAACTGATGAATTATGGTATGAAGATGATGTATGTGCTGAAGCACTATTTGAGGGTGATTTTCCAGGCGAATATTGGGCTTTAAAAGTATTTTATGACGGAAATGATATATATGAACCTTGTCAGAAGACTTTTAGGTTTTCAACCTCGTAAAAATATAATTATCCGTGGGGCGGATCTGATTAACTCATCCAGATCCCTCTAGAAAAAATTTGTAAGTTGGAACTGTCAATTTTGCAATCAATCTTGCAAATTTTTATACCAAAAAAATCTGTAAATTAATATTTCTTTAATATTTTTAAATTATTAAAATTTTATTTATAAAATAAAAAATTAAGAATAATAAACTTAATTCTATTTATTCAAGGCCCAGTAGCATCTTTTAGGGGAGATAATGGTCTCGTCTTTCTTGAGTTCTTTCATTATTTTATCAACTTCTTTTTTCTCTACACCAGAGAGGGCACTGACTTTAGTGGCGTTTAAAGGTTCTTCAGATTCTTTGAATGCTTTTATAACTTTTTCCTTATTATCCATCGGTTATCACCTGTTAATTCTCTTAAAACTTATATTATTTTTAGATTAATATAAATTAAATAGTGGATATTCTTAATTTTTTATATTAATATAAATTTATAAGTGAATTTTTAGATTAATAAAAGTCAAAGGTGATAGGGGGCCAAGCATCACTATTATGATTAATTGTATAACAATATTTTTCCACTACTTCATACATACTCCAATATGGAGATAAAAAAAATGTTGGACGTATTATTCTTTCTTATAATGGTTTTTATAATAGCTTTAATCTAGGGTAAGATAAATAAATTACCGGTAAAGGCCCAATGATTATCACCTTTGCCGGCCTATTGATCGGATTTTTTTTAACGGGAATCATGGATGTGCGCCAAGCCCCTATATCCAACATAGTACTAATCATTGCCGAGGTGGCTCTGGTACTGGTACTATTCTCAGATGCGTCCCGGGTCAAATTAGGGTCTCTAAAATCAAATATTCTCAATATGTTTATTCACTATAGGATTAATCTCCACCATTGGCCTGGGTATTATGGTGGCGGCCTTAATATTCACCGAAATTTTTCCCGTAAGAATACCTTTCCCAGATAAAAGTTTTGAACAAAATATTCTTTCCACTACAGTATGGTATTGGCCTTATGCGGTTTAAACTGCCTCGAATTTTTTCACCATTTAAATCAGTCCCTGAACTTCTGGGACACTCCGGTTTGTCCGGTGCATTTTCATTTTATTGCCCTGAAAAAGATATATATTTGACTGGTACAGTTAATCAGGCCGCTTATCCTGATTTATCCTTTAATTTAATGGTTAAAATAATTAATTATTTATAATTCTCATCAGTTAATTATAGCGGCTGCTAACTTTTCGAAGCATGAACTGACATTTCTGGTGGAATAGATGAATAACTGAAAAATGCGTTCAATGAGGCTGAAGAATGAGGAAAAGAAAAATCTTCTGTTGGTGATGTGAAAAAAGCTTCATTAAGTGCGATTGCAGTAGAAAATAAATCATCAAACCTAACTGATGGCAGTGGATTGTTCGGTTGGAAATTCAATGGAAACGTTGAATAATTAAATACCCATCAACTCATATCAACACTTTTTTAGCCATTCTGTCGTAATTTATATTAAGTTAGAGATACAATACTAGATTATATGGGTTATTAATAAATGGGGCATATTTTTGACTGAATCTGTTTTACAAAGAGGACAACTTAAAAAAGAGTTATATGCGTTTTTAATTATCACTTTTGCAGCCACCTATATTCTTCAATTAGGTATTTATGTCATTGCCGGTCCTTTATCATATACATCTCCATTCTGGATTGTGACACTTTCAGCTTCTATGTTTATACCGGCTATTGTTGCCATATTCTGTATGGCTTACTTCAAATCTAAAGCCATGACTACAGAAACAAAAATTATATTCACATTTTTCTTGATTTATGTAGTTCTATTCCTCTTTGAAAGCTTTTTTCAGCCAATTATAGGAAATATAATGGGTAAACCTCTCCTTTCAGGGATTATTGGCGTTTTAGGAATTTTAACTTTAATCATACTGAACTTAAAAAAGAAATGGCGAAATGGCTTGGAACTCTCAAAACTATCATTTGGAAAAAATCTGAGATATTACATCATTATACCGCTAATTTTTTCTGCAATACTCATTATAACTCCTATTTTTTATCATATCTATGGATTGGGCTCTCCATCTACAGAATTTAACCTTTATATGTTCTTTAACACTTGGATACCTAGTTTAATTTTGTTTTTCTTCATATTATGGCCCTCTTATTTTGGAGAAGAATATGGATGGAGAGGATACCTCCAAGACAGACTATTTCCACTTTTAGGTGGTTATAAGGGCGTTTTAATACTTGGCATTATCTGGGGATTATGGCATAGTGTGCTCATCGTGTTGGGGCATAACTATCCAGGATATCCTATCCTTGGAAATGTTTTAATGGTTATTTATTGCATTGTACTGGGTACTATTTTCAGTTATGCTGTTTTAAAGACTGGAAGTATCTGGATTGCAGTAATACTACATTTAATTAATAATAAAACAGCTCCCGTAGCAACATCTTTCATTGCGAATTCTGATAATCTTATATTGGGTTCTTTCATTGGAATTGCGTTTTTAGCAGTATTTGTACTGGTACTATTAAAGTCTAAAGTCTGGAAAATAACTGAAAAAATTGCATTTAATGAGTAAATAATCCAATGAAAAATGCAGAATCAACAACACAACAAGAACCTAACCACCAATTAATGAAAAAATTTCAACATATATTTAAATTTAACCTTCAAAATGCTTTCCCACCAAGGGGTTTATCGGCTTTTTCATTCTATTGCCCTGAAAAAGACATATATTTGACTGGCACAGTTAATCAGGCCGTTTATCCTGATTTATCCTATAAGTTAATGGTTAAAATGATTAATTATTTATAATTTGATAATATCTGAAAAAATTAAAAATCTTATTTAACAATATAACTAAAAGATAAATAATTTTTTAATTTCCAATTATTAGGGGTCTTTTTTAAATATTATCAGTTATATAGTCAATTATAACTTTTATTTAATTATTTAAGGTAGTAAAAATGATTCAATACAACGGAATTGCCATTAAAACCCATCCAGATGTTTATAAACCATCTAAAGACACTTTTTTACTTGCAGATAATCTTGATATAACTAGAAGAGACGAAGTCCTGGAAATAGGTACTGGGGCTGGATTAATAGCAATTTACTGTGCCCAAAGGTCAAAAAGAGTTGTTGCAACGGATATCGATGAAGAGGCCATAAAATGTGCATTGAAAAATGTTATTGCCAACCGCACATATAATGTTGAATTAAAAAATGGTGACCTTTTTGAACCGGTTCAAAATGAAAAATACGATCTAATTCTCTTTAATACATACAATACTGCTGTTAATGATAATAAAAATCAATCCGAAGATATTTCCAAATCAAGAGAAATAATAAATAAATTCATTTTAGAATTAAAAAATTATCTCAATGAAGGAGGCCGTTTTCAGATTTTGCAGTCCACTGATTGTGATATTGAAAAAACCATACAAAAACTGGAAGAATCCGGATTTGTTGTAGAGATAAAGGCACGTGAAAAAATATTATCATCCGAAATGGTCCTAATTAACGGAAAAATTGAAAAAGAAGACTTAAAATCAATCAATTAATTGTTCTAATTATACTAAACCTTAGAGGGTTATAAGAACCTGGAACTTAAATTAACAAAAAAAACATGCTGTAATGAAGTGTCACATGTCTTTGAAAAATTTTAAAAAAAAGATACATACCTTTATATTTCCTAATAATGCTCAACCAAACTGGAAGGGCCTTTTAAACATGTTCGCTGCCTTGGCAGTTGTTTTACCATTAGTTTATTTATTGGGTCTGGATAGCTATGCCATTACCTTTGTATTGACTGGTGCTATTATAAGCCAGATTTTGAGTTTAAAACTCCCCTTAAATTTATTGTTGCGTTTAAATATCCTGAGCATTATAATAATTGGCTTATCATTTATAACAGCCGGTATTGGATTGATGAGTCCATGGGTAGCTCTTTTATTATTATTTGGATGGATTTTTCTCTTATCAATTTTAAATATACTTGGAAAGGCCCCAGGAACTCTAGGTTTTTTGGGAGTATTTTTGTTTTTCTACGGTTCTATTGCCATAGTCAACTACCAGGCTACTCCATTACAGTGGGGTCTTTACGCATCTTTTGGAGCATTTATAAGTTCATTGGTTATCATTATCCCTAAATTTTTACAAAAAGATCGCTCAAAACGTGAAATTGTGGCATCATGTCTTCTTCCCGACGCGAATCTAAATACTATTATAGTGGCCCAGAAACTCGTCTCTGATACTATCTCAAACCAGAAAAACACAAGCCTGGTGGCGGTGGGAGGGCTATTGGTGGGGGCCCGATTCCAAGCAAATAGCATAGAATCAGAATTAAGTGGAAAAATCAAAGAATATTTTCAAGATTATTTGGCTGAAGTAGATTATTTAAGCCGAGATATAGCAGAGAGTGTTATAAAAAATGATAAAAACCATATAATTGGCCTTGAGAAACTTGAGGCAAAATTCAAGATGATAAATGATTTTCCAGGTAGTGATCTTGAATTTTTCAATGCTAAAAAACTAGCGAAAGGCTACCTAAACATATTTCTAAAAGCCCAGGATGTTTTAATGGGTAAACTTATTATACCTCTCCCTCCCAACAATTTTTCATCGGACTTATCGGCTTGGGAGAATATCAAAGCCAACTTAAATATAAACAATATGTATATTAGGCACGGAATCCGGTTTTCACTGGCTGTTGGCATTGCTTTTGTATTATATTTAATAACTAAATCTCACAACATCCACTGGATAGCACTATCCATTTTCGTGGTATTAAAACCAGACCTAATAAGCACCAAAGAAAGGATGATTAAGAGAGTGATAGCCACAATAATCGGGGTGGTGCTGGCCTTAATAATAGCTAACTTTTTCATATCTATAGGCTGGCCGGTGATGATTACAGTAATGATTTTGATTATGATGGCTTTTATAGTGTTATATTACAATATAAGCTATTTACACATGGCAGTAGCTGCCACCATGCTTATTATTTTCATTCTACCTATGGATAAAATCATGATTATGGGTGGATTAAGGGTGTTAGACGTTTTAATTGGATCAACAATAGCTTTTTTTGTGAGCTATGTTGTTTTACCAAGCCGTTTAAAGGTGAATCTACCTCAACTTTTGGCAGATAGATTAAACTCAACCAGAGAATATGTACTAAAATCATCACCACCTATGGATATCAATAATCCAGAAATATTAATCGCTGTTCGTGAAATAGCCAGAACCCATAATGATCTTAAGGCAGGTATTCAAAAATTAAAAGACTCATATGAGGATATAGATGTGGATGTGTCCTTGTATCAGGATATCCTTAATTCAGTTGACAAATTATCTGGTGATTTCACTGCACTCACCTTAAAAACTAAAAACATTAAAATAAGTGATAAAAAATTTCAATTAGCTATAAAATATCTGGCTGACTTACTAGGTACTCTGGAAGAATCAATAAAACTAACATCGAAAGTACCCCCAAAAATCGATTTTAATTATACAAATAACATGATTGAAAATATGAAAAAAGATATCACTAACGAGGAGTATATGGTGGCATTCAAATACCTGGAATGGATAATATCCGATATAGAGATACTTTATGGTTTAATACAGTATGGATCTAAAATAAGGACCTTTGATAGGTATAAAGACGTTTAAATCAATTTATAATTATTGGTGGAGATGTGAGTACATGTCTATTATTGAAATAAATAATTTGACTAAAAATTATGGAAAATTCAGGGCGTTAAATAGTCTAGATTTCAAAGTAGAGCAAGGTGAAATTTTTGGTTTTATTGGCCCTAATGGTGCCGGTAAATCAACCACTTTACGTATTTTAATGGGTATGCTGCAAAAAAACAGTGGAAATGTCTCTATTATGGGGCTTGATCCCTGGAAAGATGCAGTAAAACTCCATTCACGTTTGGCTTATGTTCCGGGTGAAGTGAATCTATGGCCCAACCTAACCGGTGGGGAGGTCATTGATTTTTTAGGAAGACTCCGGGGAGGGTTTAGTGAAGAACGCCGGGAAAAACTCATAAAAATGTTTAAATTAGATCCAACCAAGAAATGTGGTACTTATTCAACAGGTAACAAGCAAAAAGTAGCCCTTATATCTGCATTAGTCTCTGATGTAGAATTATATATTCTTGATGAACCAACCATAGGCCTGGATCCATTAATGGAAGTAGTCTTTCGAGGGTGTATTAATGAACTAAAAAAAGAGGGTAAAACAGTTTTACTCTCTAGTCATATACTCTCAGAGGTAGAAGCACTTTGTGACCGGGTTAGTATTATTAGAGAGGGACAAATTATTGAAACCGGTACATTTGAAGAATTAAGACACCTAACCCGTACATCTATTACCATTGAATCATATAAACCCATTACCGGCCTAGAAAATCAGGAAGGTGTTTACAACATTACTTTAAAAGAAAATCATGCTCAGTTTAGTGTGGATGCTGAAAAAATTGATTCGGTGCTGAAATATTTAGTCCAATTCGGTGTAAAGTCTCTCTTAAGTACTCCCCCTACACTTGAAGATCTCTTCATGCGTTATTATGGTGATGAATACACTCCAGAAGATGCGGCCGTGGAGTGAATTTAAATGAAAATGGAAAATCTTTCTGGTACCAGGGCCTTAATCCGCCTAATTCTTCGCAGAGATCGCATAATCATACCAATTCTATTTTTATTCCTTATTTTAATATTTGTCAGCATCGCTGCCAGTTTTGTTAATCTTTATGCGGACGCTGCACTAAGAGAAGCCCTGGTTTTACAGATTTCTAGTAATCCTGGTATTGTTATAACTTTAGGCCCTATTCAAAACTCTTCAATTGGTGGCCTGGTGGCCTGGCGTAGTGCTGTATTTGGCCCTATCTTAGTAGCATTGGTAAGTATCTTTCTCATGATTCGACATACTCGTAGTGAGGAAAGAAAAGGGCGTCTTGAGCTATTAAATTCCACGGTAGTTGGTCGGCAGGCGACATTAACTTCAGCTTTAATTACCATTTGCGGTGCTAATATACTCCTGGGGATAGTAATTTTTCTATCTTTCTTGGGGTTGGGACTTCCATGGGAAGGTTCACTGGCCCTGGCATTATCCATGGTTGCATTTGGGTGCCTTTTTGCAGCCATTACTGCAGTAATGGTACAGTTAACCGAAAGTTCAAGTGAGGCACGATACCTCAGTGTGGCCATTTTAATAGCTTTTTTCATATTACGCATCATAGGGTGGGATGAAGGAGGCACCAACTGGTTTTTCTGGCTTTCACCCCTCGGATGGGTGCAGAATATCCGTGCTTTTGCTGGTGAAGAATGGTGGATTTTTGGATTATTCGCTGTTTTGACGATTGGATTACTTGCTTTAGCCTATTATCTCTCTTCAGTTCGAGATTTAGGGGCAGGGATTTTACCACCAAGAAGTGGTCCTAATAGGGCATCATTTACATTAGGTAGTACCCTGGGACTGGCCTGGAGACTACAAAGGGGAATGTTACTATTTTGGATAGCAGGGTTTGCTTTAATGGGAGTTTTTATTGGATACTCTGCCCAGACCGTTTCTAATATATTTATTGATAATCCACAGTTTTTGAATATCATCTCCCAAATTGGTAAGGGTACAGAACCTTTGGATATTTATATAAATTTCATGCTGGTATTATTTGGTCAGATATTTGCCATTTATGGGATTTTATCTGTATTGAAATTACGTTCTCAGGAAGTAAAAAGATATTCAGAATTCCTTCTCACAAATACAGTAAGTAGAATTAAATGGGCTTTAACTAACCTTTCTTTTGCATTAATCGGCCCCGCTATAATTATGGTCATATTTATTTCATGTTATAGTGTCAGTTATGGATTAATTTCAGGTAATATGGGCCAGAACCTACCCCAACTATTAAGCGCAGCCATAGTTTATTTACCCGCAATCTGGGTGATGGTTGGAATATCTGTGGCATTATTTGGCCTTTTACCTAGATTAACCTCTTTAAGTTGGGTAGCACTGGGATTATTATTGATAATAAATTTACTGGCGGATTTCCTGGATATTAATCACTGGATACTGAATATTTCTCCATTTACACATGTACCTAATTTATTGTTAGGGTATACTGTAGGATGGCCTTTAGGTATAGTTTTAGTGGTGGCACTAGTGCTAATATTGATGGGGATACTTGGTTTCCAGCGGCGGGATATTACTTAAAAAAATAATAATTTTTTATTTTTAAATTAGACTATTTTTTATTTTTTATTTTTAAATTAGACTTTTTTTCATATGCTAGTTTAATCTAAAATGAAGTTTAAACTAAAAAAATAATCTAATTTTCACATATCTCTATTTACCTTAACCTACTAAGCTGTATAAACCTGAAAATGTTTTTTATATTATAAATTGTTGATTACATACCTTTGAATGTTTTTACTATAATATTATACTCTGTCACTTAATGTGGTGTAACTCGTGAATAAATAATAAAAAATATTAACTACTTTTAACATAAAATAATTGTTAAATAATAAATAAATTTATTATCATTGCCTTAATGCATGTAAAAATCATAATGGGGTGAAAAAGTGAGAATAAACATGCAAAAAAAGTTAATATTAATTACGCTATTACTTATTTTCACATTGATTAGTTTGGGTGCGGTATCAGCAGAATCGCTTGATAATGTAACGGTTGCAAACAGCCCAGAGACAATCGATGATAACATTACGCAAAAAACGTCTACCCATTTACCAGATCCTGAAGTTTGGAGAGGCGGAGTCTTAGTCTACTCCACAACTATTTCTATTCAGGATGCTATGGATCACTCTATGAGTGGTGACACTATCAAATTGGAAGAGGGCCAAACATTTTATGAAAATCTGGTCATCGACAAGGACTTAACCTTTGAGGTTATGAACGGCGGAACAGCAACCATAGATGGTAGTGGAACTGATAGAGTAATTCACATCCTTCCCGGAATCACAGCCTATTTTTATAATATAACATTCCAAAATGGCCATGCTCCTGATGGGAGCCTACTTTCTCCTGATGGTAAAAATGGTGGAGGTATCTGGAACGAAGGCACTCTTTATCTGATTAATTGTATCGTAAAAGATAACCGGGCCGGAGACGGAGGTTCAATCACTTACGGAGGTATTGGTGGATCTGGTGGAGGTATTTATAGTACTGGAACATTAGAACTAACCGATACACAGGTTTACAATAACCGTGCTGGAGATGGTAGTAATGGTATAGCTTTAACCCACTCGGATGGTTTCCATGGTGGGCACGGTGGTGGTATTTACAGCACCGGAGCATTAACCATAAACAACAGTGAACTATACAATAACCAGGCTGGTAATGGTGGTAAAGGTGTAGTCCTAGGCGAAGGTGGTAATGGTGGTAATGGTGGTGCTATTTACACTACTGGAACTTTAACCATGAGTAACACCCAAATCTATGAGAATTACGCCGGAAATGCCGGAAGTGGTGGTATAAATATAATCATCGGCGGAACCGGAGGTGCTGGTGGTAATGGGGGAGCAATCTACAATACTGGAAATGCTAATGTAGAATGCTCTGAAATCTACTCCAACACTGCTGGTGATGGAGGAACTGGAGCTTCTGCAGCTGATGGTAACCTACTCAATCCAACTGGATATAATGGTCACCACGGTGGCCCTGGTGGTAATGGTGGTGCCATATTTAACCAAGGATCTTTAACTCTATCTGAAACCGAAATTTACTCCAACAAAGCTGGAAACGGTGGAACTGGAGGAGCTGCAGGTGACGGACGTGATAGGAGCCTAACTGGTGCCGGAGGTCCTGGTGGAATCGGCGGAACTGGAGGTCCCGGTGGTAATGGTGCAGCTATTTACAACACTGGATCTGATACTCTCACTGTCACTGATTGCAATATAACTCAAAACACCGCTGGAATCGGTGGTGTTGGGGGTGTTGGTGGTCAAGGTGGAGATGCTAGAAGTAGCATTCCATTTAGAGGAACAGCATACACTGGAGGCGCTGGAGGCCTGGGAGGTCCTGGTGGTAATGGTGGAGCAATCTACTACAACAACGGAAACGGAGCCATAAATGACTCAAATTTCACTGATAATCGCGCCGGTAACGGTGGCGATGGTGGAATAGGTGGTCAAGGTGGTGCCAGTGCATCAACTTACACTAATGGAAACGGTGGCCCTGGTGGAAATGCCGGTAACGGTGGTAATGGTGGAGCAATCTACTATAAAACCGGAAGCCTAACTGTCGAATCCAATAACCTTATCCATAACCAATTTGGTGATGGTGGAATTGGAGGAGATGGTGGACAAGCTGGCCCGGGAACTGGATCTGGAACTATAGGAACTGATGGAACTGATGGTTCATCTGGAACTGGTGGTGCATTTTACGCAGCCAACAACACAGCATTACACTTCAACCGAATACTCAGTAATGGTGCAGTAGACGTGGTAGCAGCAGGTGGTGCTACAGTACAAGCAGAAAACAACTGGTGGGGATCAAATGATAACCCTAGTAGCCGAGTTTCTACTGGAGTAATTTACAGTCCATGGATTATGCTTCAAATATTTGCCAATCCCGGAACTATACATTACCTGAACACTTCAAATATTACTGCCGATTTAACCTGGAACACATTTGACGGTGTTACTCCAAATGCACAGCCTGGTGGAAACCACATTACGAACAACACACCGGTAACATTTTCTACCAATTTGGGAATTATTAACCCAGTAAACACTGAAACTACTGGTGGAACAGCCAACTCAACCTTTACAGGAACAGTTGTAGGTATGGCCACAGTTTCAGCTCAGGTGGATAATGAAATACAATCTACCTCAGTAACTGTTGATAAAGCGGATACTGTAATTACGGTTAGCAATGCAACTGGTGTCTATTTAGGTAGTGTTGATTTGTTTGCTACTTTAGTAGATGTGTATGGTAATCCTTTAAGTGGTTTATCGGTTGATTTCTTTGTGGATGGTAATTTAGTTGGTTCTGCTACTACTGATGGTAGTGGTCAGGCTAGTTTTACTTACTCTCCGATTATTGAGAACCCTGCGGGTAATCCACATACCATAACTGCGAACTTTACGGGTAATGAAAGCTACAATCCTGCTTCAGGAACTAATAACCTAACGGTTAATAAAGCTAACACTACTATTACGGTTAGCAATGCAACTGGTGTTTATTTAGGTAGTGTTGATTTGTTTGCTACTTTAGTAGATGTGTATGGTAATCCTTTAAGTGGTTTGCAGGTTGATTTCTTTGTGGATGGTAATTTAGTTGGTTCTGCTACTACTGATGGTAGTGGTCAGGCTAGTTTTACTTACTCTCCGATTATTGAGAACCCTGCGGGTAATCCACATACCATAACTGCGAACTTCACGGGTAATGAAAGCTACAATCCTGCTTCAGGAACTAATAACCTAACGGTTAATAAAGCTAACACTACAATAACCGTCGACAATGCCACAGAAAATAAAGGAAAAACTGTGAATTTAATAGCAACTTTAAAAGATCAATATGGAAATCTTTTAGCTGGAAGAACAGTTAATTTCCTGGTTAATGGAGTTAATGCTGGAAGTGCAGTAACTGATATTAATGGAATAGCCACTAAATCCTATTTCATCAACTTGATTGGAGGTACGTACAACATTCAAGTAGATTTCTTAGGAGATGACTATTACTTAACATCAAACGGCACTGGAACCTTAAAAGTTCCTCAGTCTGACCTATATGTCAAAATCTGGGCTAGCAATAATAAACCTCATGTAGGGGATAGTATAACTATAACCTTTAAGGTCGGTAATCGCGGTGTGGATACGGCCCAAAATGTGGTTTTAACCATGAAAATACCAAAAGGTATGGAATTTGTCAAAGCCAATGTTGATGTAGGTACTTTTACCTACAACAAAGCTACGGGGGTTATTACCTGGAATATTGGAAATGTGCCTGTTGGAGACCCATATCTTTACCTGGTGGTAAAAGTCTTAAAATCCGGTAAATTTGTCTTTAAACCACATTTGTCAACGGAAACCTACGACCCTAATCTTGTGGATAACACCGGAATATTAGTGGTCAATGCTCAATCCAGCAACAACAACCATCATAAAATACCCATGCAACATACCGGAATACCAATTGGAGCTTTATTAATAGCTATCTTAGCTGTCTTTGGTGGATTAATAATGCCATTTAAAAAATAAACCTTTTTATTTTTTTTATTTTTAAAATAAGATATTGATTATTAATCATTAATTTAGTGCTGAATTTTATTTTAATTATAGTCCTAAAATTAATTTTGTGTTATTAGATATACGATATTCAATTTTTTAGAGATTTAAATTACTTATAATTAAAAATAAAATCGCAAATATGAAATATGAAATAAATTAAAATAAAATAAAAAATTAATTATTAATCAAGTTCTCGAAACTCTACTTTATAATCTTTCCAGGGATTTCTCCCATTTTTAGATGGCTGTGTCCCATTAAATGTAATTCGGGCCTCACTACCAAAGGGAACTTTCTCCATTAAACTGTCCAGGACGGTAGATCCCCATATTTTGATTTCTTCATTATTTTCTTGGCGGAGGGTGTACATATTGCTCTTATATTGGCCTACTTCCTCTTCTTTGTCAATGAATATTCCCTGGATAGATTGTCCAGAGGCTGCTGGATCCCAGATATTCACTTTTTCTTTTTTTTCTTCTTCTTTTTTTACTTCTACCCATTCACTCATGATAATCACACTAATTAATTGTTTAATTTGAAATTGAAATACTATGTATCTATTATTAGAACTTATTTAATTTAAAATAATAGTATTACTATATTGCATAATTATTAATATTTATATTTTATTAAAAAACAAAAATTAATCTCGACCGACATCAGTAATGATCCATAGTTTGTAGAAGACATAAATCAACAGGACATTCGTCAACAGAACCATGGCGGTGGCCACATCAGAAATTATTAGATTACTATTTGAATAATTATAAACATCTAAAAATCGACTTATAGCCAGAATAAAAATACCCGCTCCTAAAATCTTGAAGGCCATTATGCTCTGGTCTTTATGGGTGAAAATTAATCCTAGGGCAGCTTCCCTATAACGAATTATGTTGAGATATAGTCTAATTACAAAATAAAAGTTTAATAGGACTAATATTACTACTGATATTGAAAGGAGAAGATCCATCTAAGTATCCTCCACTTCAGTTTTTCCAGTGTGGCCTTTCATTAATTTCTGCAAGAAATAGGTGAAAATTAATAGTAAAAATACATTTGTATTCAATGAAACTTCCACTAGTAGAGGAACACTTCCTTGAGCATATAAAACACCAGTAATCACGGTAAACATAGAAGACAAGACTAAAATTCCAAAAAGAGTTGATATTCTTTCAGTATGTAAAAATACCATGGAAAGTGCTGTTTCTTTATTTTTCAACACACTAAATAAATTATAAACAGAGTAAAGTAGCAGTAAGGCAAATATGAATCCAACAATTCTTTCTAATAATAATAAATCCATAATAGTATTATATGGCCCTTAATATAATAAATTTATGATTATTCTTATTTTATTTAGGATGGGATATAGTTTAATTTTAATATAATAAATTCCTGATAATTAATTATTTTAGAAATTATCACATTTAAAAAATAAAAAATTAAATTCATACTATTTTTCTTTCAATATTTCCTTTAATTCCTTAATTTCAAACTCTAAACTATCAATCTTATCATGCAACACGTCAATCTTATCCATTTCTTCTTTTTCAGTATCTTTAATAAAAATAGAAGTTATAGTAGCCGTTAAAAAACTGATAAACCCTATACCTGCGAACATGATCACTACACCCACTAAACGACCGGCATGGGTCTGAGCCGAGATATCCCCATAGCCCACGGTGGTGATGGTAACTACCATATACCACAAAGCATCATCCATCCCAATCATTCCAGGATTTTGGCCATGCTCCACCACATAAAAGATAATGGTTCCTGAAAACAATATTACTAAAATAGCAAATATACCCTGGTCAATGTGGGTTTTATGTAAATAATCCAATATATGTCTTAATTCTTTTTTAAAGAGTGCAGCAATTCGTATTAGTCTGAAATATCGAAGATAGGTACCATAATGACCCACTAGTAGTTCAGGGACCATCCCAATAATGTCGGTCCAGTTGTGTTTTAAAAACTCTAGACGGTTAGTGGCCTTCCATAAACGGTAAATAAATTCTGGAATGAGAATTAAAACTACAGTTAAATCAAAAAATAAAATCATTCCATAAATTTGGGGATTCACAGGTATGAAAGTTATTAAGGTAAGCAAAATAACATCGGCCAGTATCAAAAAAATGATTATGGATTCAAATAATCGGGATAAATCCCGGTTAAGGGTTTTGCATTTAATGGGAATAATTTTAGATATCTTTGTGATCATATAGGGCCTCAAAAGTGCATATAATTGAAATTATTAGATTAATATTGTAATTAACAAGTTGATAAATATAAAAATATAATTACTTTATTTACCACCTACTATAAATGATTTAACATGCCTGATCTTAAAATCCATACCATAGGCCACAGCAACCACTCCATGGAAGATTTCATCAAAATACTCCAGAAAAACTCTATTGATACATTAATTGATGTTCGTTCATCTCCCTACAGCAAACACGTTCCCCATTTTAATAAAAAGTTATTAGCAGAAGCTATGGAAAATGCATCTATTTCATATATATTCCTGGGCTCTAAGATTGGAGGTAAACCTCGCGACCCTAAATATTACCTTGACGGAGAAGTAAATTATCCCTTACTGGGTAAAACATTGAAATTCAAGGAGGGCCTTCGAGAAATCATGTTATTAGCTGAAGAGAAGAATATGGTCCTCATGTGCAGTGAAGAGAATCCTTATCAATGCCACCGTCACCATTTGATTGGCCATAATCTACAGAAAAAAGGTTTTAAAGTTATTCACATTCGTAAAGATGGTATAACTGAGAAAATTGATTATCAAAAGACTCTTTTTTAGAAAGTTATAGCTAGTCATTTAAAAATTATTCATATAGTTTTAATACCACTATGGGAATAGCATACCATGGAATAACATAACCATAATTCTAATTCAAAGGCATTAAATATCTTGACTATGTATTTGACTACTTATTATTAATTAAAAAATAAATTTTGACAACTATTTTGACAACTAAATTATAAGAATACTTTAAAAATTATTTTTTAAAATATAGTATGTGGAACGGCTGCCACCCTTTTTTTCAATAAGATTCAAATCCATTAATCTTCTGAGATCTTTATATGCTCCTTGACGTGAGATATTAAACAAATTTTTTACTTCTAAATTGCTAATCTGCCCATTTAAATGAAGGTACTCAATAATTTTTATCTGTTTTTTAGATAATTTAATCTGTTCTTGAGGAGAAACATCTGGAGAGAATAATAGTATTTGGTCTTTTATACGAGAAATTGAAATTAAAAATCCTTCTAAAAAGTAAACTAACCATTCAGTCATATCCTTAGTTTTTTTATCTACTGAATTAAGGGCCTTATAATACTCTGTCAAGTCACTATCATAATACTCATCAAGGGTAAAAAACCTATCAACGTCAAATTCTTCAAGATGGAGAAATAGTGCGGTCAAAGCCCTTGCAGTTGAGCCATTTCCTTCTGTAAATGGTTGTATTCGCATAAATTCATAATGAACAATTCCCGCAGCAATAACTGGATTTAAATCACCCAGATTATTAATCCATTTAATGAATTTTTCCATTTCTCTTTCTACCAGATAGGCGGAAGGGGGTGTAAAAATCACTTCTCCAAGGTTATTGGACATGAATACTGGCACGGTACGATACTGACCACACACACAATCATCATCTAATATTTGATAATTAATATCGTGATGAAGCTTTAAAATAGACTCTTTAGTGATTTTTTCATCACTAGAATACATATCTAGCTTTTTAAGAACATTTAAGTAATTTAATACTTCTTGTTGAGCATTTTCATCTGCGCTGACTTTAAGGCCTCGAGCTAACTTATCTACTTCATTCAAGGTAATTGGATTACCTTCAATGGCTGTTGAATAATGGGCTGATTTTAAAAGGGCTTCTCTTTTAAAAGAAACTTCCATTTCCACTAATAAATGTGTATTAAGAATAAAATTACGAATAGAGTTAATTTTTAAAAGATCATTTACCATATTTTGGGTGTAAATGAAATTGGGATGAAACATTTTTAGGCCTTATTAATTTTTTAATTAAAAATTTAATAATGAAAATTTTTTCATTATAATTATTTCTGGAAATTATTTTATTTGAAAATTTTATTGATAAATTAGTAATTTGACAACTTTTTGACTACTATTTTGTATGGGAGTTATATAATAAATATTTGACTACTAATTTGACAACTTTAATTGCAGTAAGTAAGTTGATTATTTTTAGAAGTTTAATTATTCGCAAGTTATATACCAAAAAATAATATCGAAAATTACCTACTAAAATTCCTTATTTTTATCATATTTTCACTATTTATTTTATTAATTCCATGGATTTTAGAGGTACTGTGGGACAAAATGGTTGAAAAAGCAGTAACAGAATTTCTAAAGTAGATAGAAAGTTTAAAAAAATCTAATCTTGAATTAAAACCGAAAGGTGCTGGATAATGGATAAGTTGCTTGAGAATTTGTTGTAAAATAAATCAGATTATTCTAATTGATTTAATAGTTATTAGGCCAGGAATATCCTTATATCAAATTAATATTCAGGAATAATTGATATTTCTTAATTTATTTTTAAATTTTTAGTTTTGATAATTCTGCCAGAATGTCGGATGGATTAACATTATATTGGCGTGTTTTTATCTCAATGTGTTGTTCAGTTACATCATTAATAGAATGCCAGTTATGCTTTTTAAGATACGCGATTTTATTTTTCTCAAAATCATTAACAATTATTTGAACTGCATTTCTTAATTCTAATTCCGGAGCTATTATGGGCCGGGCCTCTTCATCAGGAGTATAAGGATAATATTCATCAAGGTATTCCCATACTTTATCCATAGTTATATCGATTTTTTGAGCTCTTATGAATCTCGCAATCTGATGATCCTGCAATTCTGTGTGAATCCATTCATTAACACTTGCTCCTTCAGGAATGGATCTCTCGGCCTTAATAACAATTGTTTTTATAATTGGATTAACCAGGTTAATATAATTTGAATCATCTAGCTGGGATGTTTCATCCAATCTACGGAGTATTGAATCTCTAGCTTTTGTATGATGCTCTAATTCTTTCAAAAGAAGATGTCTCTCAATGGACACATCTGCTCGTTGATTTATACCCACAGCTAAAGCATCCTTTAATCTAATATTATTTTCTTTAGCTAATTTTAATAGTTCTGATGAAATTTCAATTTTAACTTCCTCTAACATTCAAACCCACCTATTTTCAAAATATGTATTCTGTTTTTCATTTTTAAGACTTTTTTTTAATTATTTTTTGATATTAAATAATAAAATTGTCAGGTTATTTTAATCATATTATATTTTTCTGATATTAAATAATAAAATTGTCAGGTTATATATTCTTTACTAGAGGATAATGAAATAGGTTAATGGCCATTACTCCTAAAAAAAATAATTGTAAAGATTGTCAAAATAAGAAAAATGTAAGATAAGTAGAACTCTCATAGGAAAATAGTGTTTTTACTCTTAAATGACATTCCTATACTTTTTTTAAATAATAGAAAATTGGATTATGTGCTTTATTTTGATTATATTTAAAAAAATCAACTGGAATTATACATAATATATGCTCTATAATTTCTAAATAATACTCAAAAACATTTATTAACTTACAAGTACCATTAAGAATAATTAATAGATAAATTAAGTTCTTATTACAACATTACAAAACAGGAATAACATGGTCAGCAAGGTACTTGAGAGACTGAAAAATGACATTCGCTACCGGGATAAAATAGAGCATGTAGAAACTCTCCCGGCCCGTGAGGCCCAGTACTGTGAAGTGGAAAACCTTCCAGAAAATATAATGAATTATCTGGGTAAAAACAATTTCCAACTTTATCAACACCAGGCTCAGGCTTTCAAACATGTGCGTGCGGGAGAAAATGTTTTAATTACCACTCCCACAGCTTCTGGAAAAACTATGGCTTTTAATCTGCCTATTATGGAGCAACTCACGGCAGATAATGATGCCACCGCACTCTATATTTATCCGGCCAAGGCCCTGGCCAATGACCAGCTTCAAATAATTAAAAGCTTGGAAGTTGATCTTGATCTTAAACTCATATCCAATATCTATGATGGAGACACGCCTAAGAGTGAACGCCCCGGGATTAAGAAAAATTCACGATTAATTTTAACCAATCCCTATGAACTACATCTTATTCTTTACTGGCATCACCAGTGGGAGAGATTCTATAAAAACCTTAAATTCGTGGTTATTGACGAGGCACACCAGTACCGTGGAGTTTTTGGCTCTAATGTTGCATTTTTAATTAGGAGATTGAAAAGAATATGCCATTACTATGGTTCTAATCCCCAGTTCATTCTCTCGTCAGCCACCCTGGCCAATCCTCAGGAATTTGCTGAGAAATTAATTGGAGAACCATTCCAGCTTATTTCTAAAGATACTTCTCCCAGTGGAGAAAAACATTTCATTCTCTATAATCCTTACAATAAGAAGAATGATCTTTCAGTTCACCAGGAGACCATGAACTTATTTTTATTCTTCATAATTCAGGATTTGCAGACGCTGTGTTTCACGGTATCTCGTAAGATGGCCGAACTCATTGCCATGTGGTCCAAAAACCAGATTGGTGAGAAAAAACCAAAATTGGCCGATAAAATAACTGCTTATCGAGCGGGTTATCTGGCTGAAGAGAGGCGAAATATTGAGGAAAAACTCAGATCTGGAGAACTGGTGGGAGTAACCACAACCAATGCTCTAGAGTTGGGTATAAATATTGGTTCATTGGATGCAGTAATTATATCTGGATATCCTGGAACCATGATATCCACCTGGCAACAGGCTGGAAGATCTGGTCGGAAACATAAAGATAGTCTGGTGGTATTAATGGCCTTCCAGAACCCATTAGATCAGTACTTTATGAACAATCCTCAGTTTTTATTTGATAAGGCGCATGAAAATGCCATAATCGATTTGCAGAATCCTCACATTGTAAAGGCCCATCTTTTATGTGCTATTAATGAGCTGCCCTTAAATAAAAAAGACTTAAAAGAATATTTTGAGGCAGAACCTTCTATCTTAAGCGACTTAATTAATAATGGGACCATTAGGGAAACTCCCTATAATTGGATTTATAATTCTAATGATAATCCTGCTTTTCAACATGGATTAGATCAGATATCCTCAGATATTTTCAAGGTAATGCATAGCAATCGATTAATGGAGAAAATGGAACGTTCCCATGCCTATCGAGAGGCCCATGAAGGCGCGGTCTTAATAAACCAGGGAGAGACCTATACCGTAGAGACCTTTGATAGTGAAAGAAGATTTATAAATGTGGCCAAAAGAACAGTGGACTATCACACCCAGGTTTTAAAGGATGTTGACATAAAGATAACTGAAAAAATAGATCAAAGAGAAATTGGTGGGCTTAAAGTTCACTTTGGAGAACTGGAAGTTTCGGAAGATTTTTACAAATATAAAATAATGAATTACCGTAAGGTTCTGGGAACTTATCCTCTGGATTTACCTCCCTTAAAATTCAGAACCCGGGGAGTATGGTTTACCCTACCTGCATCACTAAAAGATGAACTGGAAAAGAAATTCGACGGGGATGAAATATTTGCTGGTGGTTTGCATGGCACCGAACATGCACTCATCGCTCTTTTTCCATTACATGTAATGTGCGATAGATTTGATATTGGTGGATTATCAACACCATATCATCCAGATACTCAAGAACCAAGTATATTCATTTATGATGCTTATGAAGGCGGCATAGGGCTAGCTGAAAAGGCGCTGGAAGTATTTGAAGAACTGTTAGATTCAACCCGGGCCCTGGTTGATAACTGTCAATGCAAAGAGGGTTGTCCATCCTGCATATACTCTCCAAAGTGTGGTAATGAGAATAGGCCACTTCATAAAGACGCTACCAGCTACATACTAAAGAAAATGCGTCAAAATATGGAATCTGGTAATGTGAGGGAGATAATCCCTGAAATATCTCAGATGGCTGGTGATGGAATAAAAGATATTAAAGATGGAATATCCATTAAAGATGAACCATCTCCTGAAAATATCTCCATTCACGCACCACAAACACCTGCCAAGGCCCTAGCAGGTTCAGGGGCCTATGTAGAATTTGAAGCTTTGAATAAACTTCAAGAAAGGGGAAAAGAGCTATATGCTAACGGAGAATCCGAAGAAGCATTATCATTCTTTGAAAGGGCCCTGGAAATCAAACCAGAAGATGCAAATTTACTGCAATATAAGGCCATGTCCTTAGAACAAAATGGTAATCATCCCCTGGCCCTGGAATATTATAAACAGGCCCATGCACTTGATTCAAAAAATGAGGATTTACTTTATCATCTGGCCATATCACTTTATAACAATAAACAATACTTAGAGGCCAAACTTCTCTTAAGTGACATTATAAAATCCAATCCACAAAGTGACCAGGCCTGGTATTTATTAGGAGTAATTTTACAAGCCCAAGAGGATATTCATGGTGCTATTCAGTTTTATAGTAAGGCCTTAAGCTTGAATCCTGATTATGAGGAAGCATCTGAAAGTTTAAGGAAGTTGCTTTAAATAAAATAAATCAATTAGTAACTACAAATAAATTATTAATCCTAATAAATCACCTCATGAAATTTATAATATACCATACCATAAGCCAATTAATAACTAAGGGGCCCTATATTATAATTAAAGCTTATTTAACGCAATAAAGGATTAATATGCCATCTGATAAATACAACAAACACGAAAAATATCTGAAAGATTCACTTTCAACCTACACCGATCCTGTTGAACGGTTAAAGGCCAAATTAATGGAAGAAAATGAAAATAAAACCATTGAAGATTTAGGTGGGGAAGAAATTGAAACAGATCACGGTAAAACATTTCAGATAACTAATCGGGAAAAAATTAAATTCAATCTTAAATCCTCTAAAAAAGTTAAAAAATCTATCAATTGTGATTTTAAACTTTTACCTGGTGTGGGAGATTCAACAGAATTTAGATTAAAAACAGATGGCTTTAAAACCATGGAAGACCTCACCCAACACCCACGTTTTGGTCCAAAGGCCGAAATTTTACTGGAGAAAGTCGATAATGGTTTGGCCTGTGATATAATTGACCTGGTAAAAAATCGCTATCCTGCTTCTCACAAGCGAGTTCTGGAATGTGCTGGATTTAAAGAACCAGAACACTTCATATTTCTGGATATAGAGACCATGGGATTATCCAACGTGCCAGTGATACTCATGGGAGAGGCCACTCTACAAGATGATGAGATTGAAGTTAAACAATATTTGTTGCGTGATTATGGCGAAGAACCAGCAGTTCTATCTGCTTTTACTTCTCATGTCAATGAGGACACAGCCTTTGTATCCTTTAATGGTGCAAGTTTTGATTTACCATTTATAAAAAATCGTTTAAGGTTTTTCTCCATAAAAAATGATTTAAACCGACCTCATTTTGATTTATTGCATTTTTCCAGGCGTTTTTGGAAGGATGATTTACCTAACTGCCAGTTAACCACGATTGAGGAACACTTATTTGATATTGAAAGGATAGATGATGTTCCAAGCGGTGATATTCCGGACTATTATAAAACTTATCATAAAACAAATAATATTGGACCTTTAGTACCCATAATAGAGCACAATCGAATGGATATTATTACTTTGGCCTTGATTATGTCCCGGATGCATGAGGATTTGTAGGCTGATTTTATATTATGGATAATAATCCTAAAATATTAGAAATTTATTTTTTCTTTAATTATTTTATATCATACTCTTTTTTTTAATAATCAATGGCATTTATTCTATTTTAAAAATTTATTTGTAATGTATGGTTGGAACTGATTAATGATTAATTATAATTCCATGAATCAAATTCACTAATGAAAAATCATTTCTAAGAAAGATTTATCTTATATTAATCCTTAAAATATTTATTAGATAACTATTATAATTTAAAAATAGGATAAAAATAAAATATAATAATTAAAGTTCTCTAAGGAATCAATAATAAAATAGAATCAAATTTAATTCCATCATGATTCTTAAAATTATATCTAAATTATGAATTTAGGATTAATAGGGTAATTAATCAATGAAATTCATTTCATCAATTTATAATAATATCAATTTATAATATAAATGGAAAAAATAGACAATATAAGAGGGAAAATATGGGGTCTAAAGCAAACAAATCAATTCAAAAAGAATTTAAGAGTCTTAGAAGAAAATTACTTGATTTAAGTATGCGTAATCAGCTTTTAAACTTTAGACCTCGCTCTAGAACCATTGAAGTGGTAAATGATACTCCCTCTCACATTTACGATTATCTGGTTTTAAATGAGAAAAAAATGCAGTTCCTGCCTCAAAGAGATGAAAAAGAGTTAGAAAGAGAATTAGAAAAAGAGGCTGAAGAGAAAAGAGAACTACCTGAAGATCTCTCCGATGAAAACAGTGCTATTTTAGAATCCATGGTGGAGAACCTCAAAATAGCTAAAGTAGATACCATAATAAAAGATGAAGATAAAACTGAAGATAAAGATTCGGATCTCTGGGAATTCCCACCAATTGACGAGGAAACTGTAGAAGAACAGAAAAACCGTTTTTTGGAAACGGAATTAACACCATCTGAGCTTCAAAGAAGACTATTTTATATTAATCAAAGGGCCCGTACCATGCTCCAGGAACAGGGATATAATATCCTTTATCTAGGCCTGGGCTTTTTAGAATGGGACGAACCACATGTACCAGATATAAGGAAGGCACCACTGGTTCTTATTCCAGTTATAATTGAAAGAAGAAAAGTAGGGATGTCTTTTTCTATCCACTGGGACGGTAATGACATACTAACCAATATATCTCTCCAGGCCAAGTTAAAGGAACAAGATATTGAACTTCCTGAATTTAATATGCCGGTCAATGCCGAGGGCATCAAAAAATACCTAAAGAAGGTTAAAAAGGCCACCAAATCCATGAAAGGATGGAAAGTCCACGACGAAATACAGCTTGGTTTCTTTTCATTTACCAAGTTCGTCATGTACCGTGACCTGGACCCGGCCACTTACAAGGAAACTATAGATATAACTGAAAAACCACTAATAAGTGCTATTTTCAACCCAGATTTAGCAAAAGAACGCTCCAATTTCATGGAAAGTGAAGTGGATGAACGACTTAAATATAAAGACGTTTACCATGTAATGGATGCTGATTCGTCACAAATAGCAGCCATAGAAGATGTTAAAGCAGGATCTAACCTGGTGGTGGAAGGACCACCCGGAACGGGTAAATCACAGACCATTGTTAATCTCATTGCTGAGCTCATGGCCAATGACAAAACCATACTTTTTGTCAGTGAGAAAATGGCTGCTCTGGAAGTGGTTAAAAGCCGTTTGGATCGAATAGGCCTGGGAAAATTCTGTTTAGAGCTGCACTCTCATAAAACCCGTAAAAAAGATGTTTTACAAGAGTTGGAAAGTTCTCTAAAGGATATGCCGGAAGAAGATCTGGATATTGATCGGCAGCTTAATCGTTTAGAGACCCTTAGAAAACAATTAAATGAATATAATCGGGCACTTCATCAGCCACTATACAAAATACGATTATCACCTTTCCAGCTTTTTGGAATGAAAGAAAGTGCAGAGAAGAAGTTTCCAGAGATTCCAGTGGTAAGAATTCCATCTCCAGAAGATATAACTCCTGAACAATGGGAAGAATCCATTATTGAACTGGAAAACCTCACCCGTCTTTCTGAATTATTACCTCCCTTAGCTGAAAATCCATGGTCTGGAACTGACCCTGGAATGATTTTACCTCCCACCATACGGGAGATTGAACAGCAAATAATTGAAACTCAAGATAATTTAGATTTATTCCGCAAAAAAGTCAAGGCATTTGAAGAGGAATATGGTATTAAAAATTCCAAAAACTTCTATGAACTGGATAAAACTATTCTAGCCTCTCAAATATTATCTGAATCAAAGCCAGTGGATTTAGAAATTTTAAATTCACCAGTATGGGATGAACATGAAAATGACGCCTTTTTACTTTTAGAGAAACTGGAGAAACTTCAAAAAAGTATAACTATACTGGAAAGATTCCATGACTCGGTCTTGGAAAAAGATCTGGATAAGTTGTTAAGGGACTATCTGGAACATTCTTCCAGTAAAATCAAGTTTTTAAGTGGTAAATATCGGAAAATCAAAAACGAAATTGATTCACTTTACATTAAAAACCCACCACAAAATGATTATGAGATTATACAGGATTTAGAATCTTTAAAAGATCTAACCAACTTAAAAAATCAACTGCATGAACATGAAGAAGTGGCCCGGAAGTTCTTTGGATCACACTGGAACCTGGAAAACTCCTCAGTTAAAGAATTAACGGCCACTGCCAAGTGGATGGTTCAATTTAGAAAACTGGCAAATGAAAATATAATCACTGATAAAACTATGGAATTGGTTGTCAGTGGAATAGACCATGAAAAAATAACTCAAATGGAAAATGAACTCTTAGCAGAAAATGATTATTTCTCTAAATCATTAGATGCCCTTAAATCCACACTAAATACTCATAGTCACATAATATTCAATAAAGAACCACAAATGGTTACTTTCAGTCAATGGAAAACCAAATTACGTTTATGGAAGGACAATCTCAGTATTTTGCCTTTATGGTCTCAGTATCTGGAGAAAAAGAAGCTTTGCATGAAAACCAAGGCAGCACCATTTATTCCATCAGTTGAATCTGGAGCTATAGCCCTTGATGATGTTAAGGATATAATGGAAGGTAATTTGGCCGATAGTCTTTTAAGCATGGCCTTTAAAGAGATTTCCATTCTCTACACATTTATTGGAGATTTACATCAGGGTAGAATAACTGAATTCCAGGAACTGGATTCAAAAATCATTGAGCTCAATCGTAAACGATTATTCAATAAGTTAAATCATAATATGCCTCAAGTATTTGGAGGAGCAGCTCCTAACTCCGAGGCCAATGTTCTCAGTGGAGAATTCACACGAAAAAGAGGCCACCTACCTTTAAGAAAACTTCTAGCAAAATCCGGAGGACTCATACAGCAAATTAAACCATGCTTTATGATGAGTCCCTTATCCATTGCCCAGTATTTAGATCCGGCCAATGAAAAACTGGAATTTGATGTGGTAATCTTTGATGAAGCATCTCAGGTAAAACCAGAAGACGCTCTAGGTGCCTTTTTACGGGGAAAAACTGCGGTGGTTATGGGTGATACTAATCAACTCCCACCAACTTCATTTTTTGATCAGATGATTATATCTGAAGAGGAAACAGAAGAAGTGGCTCGAGCAGCAGACATGGAAAGTATTCTTCACCTGTGCAAACGTAGTTTCCAGGTAAAAATGTTGCGCTGGCACTACCGTAGCCGGCACGAATCACTGATTGCAGTATCCAACCAGGAATTCTATGATAACTACCTTCTAGTTTATCCTTCACCCTGCCATGAAAGTGAAGAATTAGGTTTAAAACTTAATTATCTTCCAGAAACTGTTTATGAGCGTGGAAGAGGATCTTTCAACCCGGTTGAAGCTAAGGAAGTTGTTAAAGAAATATTCAATCACTTTAGAAAGTATAAAGGAACTAAGAGTCTGGGTGTTGGGACTTTTTCTGTGGCCCAGATGAACGCAATTCTAGAAGAACTGGAATTAATGCGAAAAGAACATCCTAAAATGGAAAGGTACTTTAGAGAAGATGCTGACGAGCATTTCTTTGTTAAAAATCTGGAAACTATCCAGGGTGACGAAAGGGATGTTATATTCATTAGTATAGGTTATGGATTTGATGAAAATCAAAAAATATCCATGAACTTCGGCCCATTAAATCAAGAAGGTGGAGAACGCCGTTTAAATGTACTCATTACCAGGGCCCGGGAAAAATGTGTGGCCTTTTCTAATTTCCGTTCCATGGATCTCCATGTAACTGGGGGAACACCATTTGGGGTGAAAGCTCTCAAAACCTTTTTACAATACGCTGAAAACGGTAGCTTAAGCCTAGAAAAAGGAACTAATGATGAAATACAGAGCCCATTTGAAGACTCAGTTTACCAATTCCTGGAAGAACATGGCCTAGAAGTAGAAAGAAGTATAGGATGCGCTGGTTTTAGAGTAGATATGGCTATTGTAGATCCAGAAGACCATGGAAGATACATGGTAGGTATTGAATGTGATGGGGCCATGTATCACAGCTCTGCTGTGGCCCGTGATAGGGATCGTCTCCGTGAACAGGTTTTAGAAGGCCTGGGTTGGAAGATTATTCATGTATGGTCCACTGACTGGTACCGGAATCGGGAAGAAACCCAGAAAAAGCTATTAAATGCCATTGGTGTTATTGAAATAGAAACAACTACTGAGCTTGAAAAAGAATCAGAAGAAATCAATGATCTAGGAGAGAATTTAGAAGAAATTGAAGAATCTGAAATTGCAATAGGTGAATTAGCAGAAGAAACTATGGATGAAAAGTCTGAAAATGAGGTTCTCATTGAGAATGGTATAAAATTATCTTCTTCAGAACTTGATAGTTCTTTTGAAGTCCAATCAAGTTATGCCCATCCTGAAAATATAGTTTCTAAAAATATTGATGCTGAAAATATACCTTCGGAAGATATAGATTCTGAAGATTCAGATATTACTGGAAATGTTAAAACTAGTGATATTGATTCTACTATTGACTCAGATATTGGCCAACCATTATCTAAGGAAACAGATCTAGAAGAATCAAATCTTCAAACTGAAGAAATAGATTCAGAACATTCTAAACAATTAAACCCATCTTCACCACCAAAATTAGAAGATAAACTCATTCCCTATCAACCTTATGAATCTACTACTCTAACAACTTCTGATGAACTTTATAAAAGTCCTACTCCTGTTGTATCTACTGTAGTTAGTGAAATTGTATCTATAGAGGGCCCTATTCATTATGAAGAAATTATTAGGAGAATTCGTGAGGGATGTGGCCTTAGGAGAGCAGGAAATAAAGTACGGAATATTATCTCCAGTGCAGTAGAGATGGCTGAAAACAATGGTAATATAAGGCGTAGCGGTGACTTCTTATTATTGAATGACACATCTAATGTGCCAGTTAGGCAGAGGATTTATAAACCAAATATTACCTTTATTTCTGCGGAAGAAATAGAAGAGGCCATTAGAATGGTTCTGGACTTTGAATCCATGACTCCTGAGAGAGAACTGGTTATTAAAACTTCACGTCTCTTTGGTTTCAAGACCACCAGTAAGAAGACCTTTGATCGTATAAATAGTGTTCTGCGAGATATGATTAATAAAGGTGTTTTAAAAGAATTTAATGGAAAAATCGATTTTAATAGATAATATAAAATTAAAATTTAATATTTTTTTATTTTATTTATTTTTACATTAGTATAATATTATTTATTACCATTTAAAGACTCTAATTTAACTTCAAGATCTTTTAGATGCTCATTATTACATTGTAGGATAAAATCGTCCCCAATATTTCTTATAAGCTGATTTAAAAGATCACTTCCTTTTAAGTTATTAATATTGCCTACTAAAATACTTAATTTTCTTTTAAAATGAATCTAATCCAATTAAAGTATTATTAAAAAGTTTTAACTAAATTAAAGATATTGCACTGGTTTTAAATTATTTAATTTCTGTTTTTGGGTTAAATATATTGAATTAGTGGATTTTAAATAATAAAAGTTAATATTAATAAAGAGCAATAATTAATATTAGTGAAGGTGAAATCCAAATTGAATGAATTTGCAATAATTTCCTTAATATCGGCCATAACCTCCTTTTTTATAGCTAACTTCATTTACTTTAGGAACCCTAAGAACTCTCTAAATCGAACAATTACTATTTTCAGCGTACTTGTTTCATTCATGGCACTTTGTGAATTTGCTTATCGTTTAGCAGAATCATCAGGTAGTGCATTTATATGGCTGAAATTTAGTGCATTTTGGCCTTTTATACCAGCAGTATTGCTACATACCGCGTTTATTTTTACTCAAAGATCATATATCTTGAGAAGTAAATTAACTTACTTGCTGATTTATGGGCCAGCATTGATTTTTGTAATTTTAGGTATAGGAACCAATTTTTTCATAGGACCACCCATACATGAGTACTGGGGATGGATATATTCTATACCCTTAGATGAAACTATCTATGATTTATTTGCCCTTTGGACCGTATTAGTTTCATTTATTTCGTCATGGATGGTATTTTTGTATGCATTTCAATCAGAGACCGGACAAAAAAGACAATCATTCTATATTAGCTTTGGAATATTCATGCCACTTATATTGGGTATAATCACAGATTTTATTTTAAGAAGTTTCTACATTCAGATTCCAGAATTAACCAAGACTTTTTTAACTATAGGCCTAGTTTTCATTGCTTATGGGGTTTGGAGATATGATTTCCCTATTCTAACTCCATCTCAAGCAGCAGAAAAAATTATCTCTACTATGCCTAATTTATTAATTCTAGCAGACCATAAAGGAAACATAACTAAAGTGAATAATAGTTTAACTTCAGTATTGGGATATGATGAGAATGATTTAATTGGAAAACCCTTTTATAAAATTTTTGCTTCAAAGCAAAAAATAGATTTAAAGGAAATTATACAAGATGGAAAACAATTTAATATTGAATCGGTGATTTGTTCTATAGACCACCAGAAAATTGATGTTTTTCTTAATATTTCTCCTATACTGGATATTCTTAAAGTAACTACTGGGTTTGTCATAATAGGAACAGATCTTACAGAAATAAAAAGGGCTTCTCAAAAAATTATTGAAAGTGAATTTAAATTCCGTAGTGTTGTTGAACAGATATCTGATGGTATTTCACTGGCAATAGCTCCGGGAATAATTATTGATTGGAATAGTTCCATGGAAGAAATAACTGGGATTAAAAAAGAAGATTTTAATGATAAGTTTATTCATGAAATAATTCATGACTTGATTCCATTAACCATTAATGAAATGGGTATAGATGATAATGGCCATATGATGGAACCATTAAACTATTATAAAAATGAATTTGAAAATGCTTTCAAAGATAAAATACTTCCAGATAGCCTAAAAATAAAGGAAACAAAGATTATACGTTTGGATGGGTCTTCAAGGGATGTCATGATAAATAATTTTTTTGTTGAAAAGTGCACCCCTCATATCTTATGCACTGTAGTACAGGATATAACTGATCAAAAAGAATCTGAAAACTTTTTAAAAGCTTCTTTAGAAGAAAAAGAAATTTTACTCAGGGAAATTCACCATAGGGTTAAAAACAACTTGCAAATCATTTCAAGTCTGTTGAATCTTCAAAAAAGGTATGTTAATGATAAACAGGCTCTTAATTTATTCCAAGAAAGTCAAAACCGTGTTAAATCCATGTCCATGATACATGAAAGTCTTTATCAGGCTACTGATTTGGGCCATATTGATTTTTCGGTTTATATTTCTAAACTTTCTATTGAATTAATGTCTTCCTATGGAGTAAATACCAATCAAATAAGTTTAAAAAGGGAAGTAGAAGAAGTAGTTTTGGATATTAATACTGCCATTCCCTGTGGCCTTATAATTAATGAATTAATGACTAATTGCATAAAATATGCTTTTCCTGAGGGAAGAAAAGGCACAATTACTATTAAATTTTTCTTAGAAGATGATCATTATGTTTTAGAAGTTTCTGATGATGGTATTGGATTACCTGGGAATATGGACTTTAAAAAGATGAAATCTTTAGGAATAAGACTGGTTAATTCGCTGGTAGGTCAACTAGAGGGTACAATTAAATTGGATACTAGTTCAGGAACTAAATTTATCATTAAATTTAAGGAATTGGAGTATGATCCTAGGATTTAATTGTTCATGGTTTCAATAATATTCCTTAAATAGTGGGCGTTATAATTTGATTTATTATATTCCAATTCTAATCTAATTCATTATTATCTTTTTTTAAACCTTCTAATTCAGCAAATTCATCTACCCATTCTATGCACTGGCCTTTTTTCTCAGCACGCCTTATAAAAAAGATTCCAATTAAGGCACCTATGATTCCACCTAAAGCATCAGTAAAAAGATCACTCATCGTATCATCTAAAGGATTCTGAGTTAAAGAACCTTGAGTAAGGCCAGTAGGAAGTACCTGGCTTATATGGGAATAAATAAAGTTATCATAGGAATATTCTACCATTTCAAGTATTCCACCTATTCCTATGGTTATGAGAATGATTAAACAAGCCATTAATGCCAGACTGGCCCTTATTTTTCCATAGATGTATGCAGTATATAAGAACATCATTCCAATCAAAGAAACCATTAACGGAACTGTAAGGTGCATAAAATCATCATAGTGTGGTATTTTACCGTAAAGGCCGAAAGTATTTCCTAAAACATATTCTAGAGTAACCACTACTAAAAACATTATTTCCACTTCGACAGGAATAACCTGCTTGTGTTGTGGGTTTAAAAAATTGGGTAAATAAATAATTAAAAGTGCGATTAGGGCCATTATACCAAATACTTTAATCCCACCTACTCCAAAAATGACTATTGTGATTCCCATAATTAGGATAAAAATGCGCATTAATTTTAGAAGATTTTTCTTCCAGGCACTTATATTCTTGACAGAGGGATTTGTAAAACTCATTTTAATCAAAAACTTTGTATTTTTAAAATATAGTAGATATTAATGAATATGATAAACTATCATTTATTTTTATCTTATAATAATAATAATAATAATAATAATAATATTTTTTAATAAAAATAAAGTATTAATTATAAAAATATGAGCTAATTAACTTTTAAATGAGATAATTAATTTACAAATTTTTAAAAATTAGCCAAAAAAAATAAAAAATAAAAACCCCACATTAAAAATTAAAATGGGGACTTTTATACACGCTTTTCTTTTAGAAAGGTAGCTCTGCATATTTATTTTTAATAGTAACTGATGAGGTGTTCCAATTCTTTATAACACCCAAACTATTACTATAACTTATAGCATCTGCCGCATACCATACTCCATTTATATAGAGTTGGGCCCAAACATGGCCGTAAGTTGTTCCACTATTGAATACAGTTGATCCATGCACATATCGAGATGGAATCCCTGCTGTCCTTGCTAGAGAAATTAATAAATGGCTGTGGTCTACGCAATTTCCTTTTTTTAGTTGTAGAGTTTGTACTGCTCCGTATTTAGTATTGTAGTAGAAACTGTAATTGAGGTTGTTCCGTACCCAGTTAAAGATTGCTGAGGCTTTACTCCACTTGGAACTTAATCCTTTAGTGATGGAAGCCGATAATGCACTAATCTGGGAATTGGTAACCTGACAATTCGAGGTGGACTTCAGGTAATTGGAAAGGATTTCACCATTATATGCATCATTTACATTACTAATACCAATCTCACCGGTGTTGCTAGAACCGGAAATGCTGATACTGGTTAGGGAAACATATTTAGGTAGATATCCTTTTGTTGCCTGGAAGTTCAGGATTTTTGACATGGTGTAAATTAGTCGTTGATACTGAATATTTCCTAGTGAGCTACTTGCGTAATTTGGTGCTCTTCTATTATTTTCTATATAGTTGGCCACTTTACTAGCTAAGGTTAGGTAAGCTGATTTATAGAGAACGCCTACTTTTGAATTTCCATTTGGGTTACTGGCAGCAGATACACTTTTGAGAGTTATGCTTGTGGTTTTTCCACTATTGATCTGAGTTATTCCTTTTGCCAGCAAGTAAAGGAATTCACTCATGGTTAAATTGTAGTTTGAGATAACTACATAGCCAGGTAGTTTATGGTTGTTTTCGATGTACACTCTGACCTTTGATGCAGCATTTTTAATGCTTTTAAGGTCGAACTTCGCTGAATATTTACTGTTGGTGGTTCCTGCTGCTTTTATATCTTCTTTTGCAGAGTTATTATTTAGGGAGGTTGAATTTGGACGTTTTGATTCATTATTTACAACGTCTGCTTCTTCATGTTCGGTGGAATTGTTCTTGGTGTTATTCGATGTATCGACAAGTATTTGATTTTGATTCATTTCTGTCGAATTATCTCCTATTGAACTGTTATTACTAACTAATTCATAAGAGGTGTTATCACTGGTTATTGATTGATTTATATCTTGGGCATATATGGTGCTGGAACAAGAAAAAGCGATGCATATTGCTATTACAATTGCCATCTGCATTTTTCGCGAGATTATATCTCCTCCGATCAACAAAATCTACTTTTGATGTAATTCTAAACACATGGTTTAATATACACTAGTGAAATTTGTTGATGTTTATAATTTGAATTTTAGAGGATATATAGATTTATGATTTTAATTGAAAAATTGAATATTATTTTAGTTTTAGAATAAGGATGAAAATACTGTGGCTGGTTTAATTATACTCGTTAAAAAGATAATATTTCAATTTATAATATTTAAATAGTTTAAATAAGAAATATTAATTAAATCCGGTTTTAAAATCTAAATAATAAATTTATTGAGGTTTTTGTTAGAATAAATTTAAGGGGCGTTAAAATGGAAAAGTTATGTGAATTAAAGGATATTTCAGAAGGCACTATGAAAGGGTTTTCAGTTCAGGAAAAACAGATTTTAATAGCTAATGTTGATGGAAATTTCCATGCTGTTGATGCTATTTGTACTCATAGGGGAGGATATTTACCTGATGGAAAATTAAGCAAGAACTTAGTCATTTGCCCAGTGCACGGAACTCAGTACGATGTTACTACTGGTAAAGTCTTTAAAAATGTATCTACCTTAATGAAATTTTTAACAGGCGAGGCATCAGATTTGAATAGATATGATGTTATTATTGAAGAGGATTCTATTTTTATTGAATTATAATTATCTAAAAATTAGTATATTTACTGTAAATTAATTACAATTTTTTTATTTTAATTTATTTGATAATTATCTATACCTAAAATTATTTTTTGTAATTAATTGTTTATTAAGCAATCATTTAAGATATAACAATTAATAATCCCAGGTAACTTTTAATAAAATAGTTAGGGCTATCAATTCGATGATATCTCCCACATAATAGGGTTTATCCATAATAGCAGAACTATCGGTTAGTATAAGTATTATAGTGGCCAAATTTTTAATCATTAACAAAAATGCAAATAGAATAAGTCCTACGGTAAAACCTATTTTTATTTGATTGTAGCTTTTTATATATAGATACAATAGGCCACCGGCAAGCCCTATATTTGCTATTATTATTACAATAGATAAAAGTTTAATTCCAGATAATCCTAATAGTTCTGCGGCCATTTTAATCACTTGAATATTTAATTAATTTTTTTAAATTAATTTGTTACGTATTTTATTTGATTCCAATACTGCTTTCAAATATTATAATGTAATTTATTTTTCAGCTTCTTTTATTTGATTCCAAACTGCTTCAAATTCATTATAATTGTTTTCCATTTTCTCAGAGAGGAAATACATTTTACCATATTTGGCCCCTGATGATTGGACAACTGCACTGTCCTCTAAAATTTTCATATGATGTCTTATAGTTCGATAATTAACATCTAATAACTCAGCAAGCTGATGTGCGTTATATGGTCGTTCATTTAATTTTTTAATTATCTTGGCACGATTAATTCCACCTCTTGTACCAAGAATTAACCACCAGAGCACTTTTTTCATTTGTATCCCTTTAAGATGTAGAAATATAAAATTATTATAATATTTTAGGTGCTTCAGTGAATATAATTACCGATTCTATATTATATTATCTAATTTAATTTAAAAATATAAGAAAAGAAATTTAAAAAATTATTATTTCAAATTCGCTTTTTCTTCCTTTATTTTTCCATCACGCACAGTAATAATTCTATCTGCCATATTGGCCACATATGGTTCGTGGGTTACCAGTACCAGAGTCACATTTTCCTTTTGATGAAGGTCTTTTATAAGATCCAGTATTATGTCTCCTGTTTTCGAATCCAGAGAACCGGTAGGTTCATCGGCCAATATAATAGATGGGTGATTAACCAGTGCGCGGGCAATGGCCACTCTCTGTCTTTGTCCACCTGAAAGTTTGGTGGGCTTTTGATCGAGCTTATCCGGCAAGTCCACAGATTTTAAAAGACTTATAGCTCTTTCTTCCATGGCTTTACTAGAAAATGCAGTTTCTAGCATGGGTATTTCCACATTTTCTTTGGCTGTTAAATTGGGAATCAAGTTGTGTAGCTGGAATACAAATCCAATTTCTTCAGATCTAAATCTGCTTAAATCTTTGTTTTTAGTTAAATCAATACCGGCCACATTAATAGAACCTTCATCCGCAACATCCAAAGCTCCAATCATATTTAAAAGGGTAGATTTTCCAGAACCAGACGGTCCTATTATGGAAACAAACTCTCCTTTTTTTATTTCCAAATCTATTCCATTCAGGGCCTTTATTTTACCATCATCATAGCTTTTTTTAAGGTTTTGTATTTCTATAATATTTTCTGGATTAGAATGTGTTTTTTGATTTTCTCTAATATTAGAATCTTCATTGTTTTGATTTTCTGGATTAGAATGTGTTTTTTCATTTTTTCCAATATTAGAATCCGTATTGTTTTGATTATTCATAGCGCAACGCCTCAGTTGGTGCTAATTTTGATGCCCGGTAGGCAGGATATATTCCACCAATGATACCTACCAAGAATGCTACTCCATAGGCTCTTAAAAATAGGTCAAGTGAATAAACTGGGTTAATCATAGTACCGAAACTAGCAGAATATGCAAGTAGAATATTTACGCCCACAATTCCGACTATGGTACCTACCGTACCAGCAACTAAAGTGAGTACAATGGATTCTCCTAAAATCATACCTAATATTCTACGACTTCTCCACCCTACCGCTTTTAAAACACCGATTTCACGGGTTCGTTCATAAACTGACATGATCATGGTGTTAATAACTCCCACCCCACCAATGAGTATGGCCAGTAGTGAAATTGCCCAGGTGGCGGTGTCAATGTAGCCTAAAGCATCATTTACTCGATTTGCCTGATCAGCAGCGGTCGATGTTGTTAATTCATTTGGATATTTATCTGCAATTCTGTTACTTACTTCAGTTACATTGGCATTGTCAGTAACTTTTACGGATATAGCAGTTATTTTATTATCATTACTGGTAAGATTCTGTAGTTTACTTAAGGATACATAAGCCCCCGCATCTGACATGAAATTTCCAGTTTCAAATATTCCAGTAATCTTGAATTTCACTCCAAAAATATCGATACTGTCTCCCACAGATTTATTTAGACTATCTGCTGCGGTCTTTCCTAAAATTATTTCATTGGCATTTTCATTAAATACTGATCCATTTACACTACTTACTCCCACCAGACTTAATTTACTTTTTTCAATACCATTCACCGTAAATCCACCGCCGGGCCCCATTGAAGCACCTGAGATATTGGCATTGGCCTTTAATATTCCTGCTGTTTGTTTGACTCCACTAATTTTCAAAAGATCATTGGCTTTAGATTCGTCAATACTGCCTCCGGTTGATTGAAAACTGTTAGAACCAGTTTTGGTAACAGTTATTTCAGCCGAACCTGCTTTTAATGTTGTTTCAGTGGATGCCTGGAGGCCGCTAGTTACCAGTCCTAAAGCCACAATGGTGGCAATACCAATAGCTATACCCACAATAGCCAAGGCGCTTCGGGTTTTATTTCTAAATGGATTTTTTAATATTAACCCTAAATAATTCATATACGTAACTCCTTTATTATCTTAATTAGTAAACTCTAAGTAATTCTTTCTGGAATTATATTAAAGTAATTATTTCACAATTAGGTACAAATTAGGTACAAATTAAATATAATTTGAAAATAATGTTTCCTAGAATTAGTTCAATAATAAATAGATTCCAATTTTTGGATTTATAATAATATTATATTAATTATAATTAAATAATCTTGGCACAAATTCAAATAAAATTTCAAAAACTAGATGTCAAAAAACGATCTAATTGACTTTATGCTCTAAATGATTTTTTAATATTTAAATATAGATTTATAAACAAATTAAAAAGATAAAATGAAATAAAGTATTTTTAATATTTAAATATAGATTTATAAACAAATTAAAAAGGTAAAGTAAAATTAATTTAATTGAATCTATTGGTGGGATTGTATTTTAAAACGAAAATAATCACTCCCACAGCAATTAAGGCCAAAAATAGTTTGTACATATATTATCACTACCTATAAATTAAATAATAATTGATTAAAAGTTCAATCATTTTTTAACATTTTTTCTTTTTCTTTAATGGTTAAATCTTTAATAATATCTTGGGGGTGGCCAGTTTTTAGAATTTTTCCTCCCCTCATTAGGGAAGCTACATCACAGACATCAATTACAAAATCCATATCGTGAGATATAATTAGAAATGTCTGGTTTAACTCTTTTCTTGCTTTAATAATAGAATCTGTTAGCTGAACTCTAGTAATAGGGTCCATGGTACCGGTTGGTTCGTCAAGTACAATAATTTTAGGTTCTTTTATCAAAACCTGGGCCAGTGCTACTCGGTGTCGCTCCCCACCACTCAACTCATCGGGATACTTGTTTAACATAGATTGGGCATAATTTTCTGAAAACCCTACTGCATGGAGAACATGTAAAGCTTTTATTTTACCAAATTCTGCAGGCAATTCCAAACTAATGGAGTCTGTAAGGTTTTGAATTATATTTTTGTGAGGATAAAGACTGTATTCTTGGTGAAGTAGTCCAATATATGGAGTTATTCTTCCTCTTCCCAATGGTCCCTTTTGAGTCATATCAATCCAATTTTCACCTAGTTTAACATTTATATCTCCTGAACTAGGTTCAGTTAGGCCACAAAGGATTCTGGAAAGTGTGGTTTTACCGGCTCCACTTAATCCCACAATACCGTATATTTCACTTTCATTTACTACCAGATCCACTCCATCCACGGCCTTAACTACTCCTCTTTCAATGGAATAATAATGTTTTTTCACATTATCCAGTTTTATAATAGGCTCACCAATACTAGTGTTCGTTTTTTTATCAGGTAATGGTACGGTATCCATGAATCTTTGAACAACAGTTTCTGGATTTCCAGCATCTATTATTTTGCCGTTATCTAGCCATATTACATAATCTGATAGTTTTTTCATAACTTCCGGCCAGTGAGAAGAAACGACCATAGTTTCCCCTTTGTTTTTTACGCCTTCTAGAAGTGCTTCGTGCAATAATTCTGCTGTTTGGGGATCCAATGTTCCTGTTGGTTCATCTGCTAAAAATAGCATAGGTTCTTTGGCCATTTGCCTGGCTAGAACAACTCTTTGTTTTTCCCCACCACTTAAATCACGAGCTATATGAGTTATTCGGTGAGTCATCTGGGCTGTTTCAATCAGTTCTATGGCCTTAGGAATGTTTTCTTCATCTGATGTATCAATTGCCTTTAAGACATTGTCTATGACGGTATCGTCTTCATATAATGCAAAGGTTCGCTGGAGCATGATTGATATTCGGCGTCTTATAGCCGCAAATAGTGGCCTTTCACAGTTCCAAAAATCAACACTTTTGGCTTTAAATTGTCCACCACATTGGCATTTTTTGTTTTCCATGGATGGTGGTTCTACCCTTAAACAATCTGCACATAAAGCAATATTATAGGTTATTTGACCATCATCTGGCTGGTAACCTTTCATTCCGCGCAGCATATTTATTAGAACTGATTTCCCAGAACCACTTTTTCCTAGAATTCCTATTACTGATCCTTCTTCAATGGTCAGGTTAATATTTACCAGAGTTTTAATGTCATTGAAAGATTTATTAACATTCTTTATTTCAATAAAAGTCAAATTTATCACCATTCAGGATTTGTCTGCACCACAAAGTAGTGTTTCGCATTCAGGACATTTAGTATTTCTACATGGCACAGCACGTATTTTTGGAGATTCATATCCGCAATTTGGACATTTACAGACTTTAGGGGGACCAGCTCCCAAGCCCGGACCACCATAAGATCTTCGCTGAACTATGGAATTATCTTCATTTTTTGATATTATTTCTTCTTTAGTCAGCGTAATATCTTCTGATTTACAATCGGGACATTTATCATACAATTTATTAGGACTATTCCATTCAAATTCACAAACATTGCATTTATAATTATTTTTTCCTGTCATGAATTCATCCCCTGTGATAATTATCGTATTTCCCTCAATTAAGGCCTTAGCTATTTTTTTCCGCGCGGAGGATAATGTTCTGTGAAATGTTGGTTGGGATATACCCATCATCTCTGCCGACATTTTTTGTTGAATATCGTGATAATCTCTCAATCTTATTGATTCAAATTCATCTAGATTAATTTCTATTGGATCAACTGAGCCAATATTATCACTGTCTGGTTTAAAACAACGAATTTTAGGTTCATCCCTTATTTTCCTAATTCTTCTAGGCCTGGACATGAGTGAATATATATTCAAATCGGGATATAAATTTTATTAATTTAAATTTTTAAATTTAAAATTCTTTAAATGAGAAGAGTTATTTTGGAAAACCACCTTGTAATGTACTTATTTCCATTAATTTGTCTTCCTTAAACATTTCGATATTTTTCTCCACAGTTCCAGGTATGCTTTTATAAACTTTTATTCCGGCATTTCTTAAAACATGGAATGATACATTTCCTAATTTTCCAGTTATTAGCACGTCTACATCATTATCTGCTAAATAATTTGATGCCAGGCTTCCAGCACCTTTTTCGGATCGCACCGGGTTTTCACTAGCAATGATATCATTTATTTCACCATCATTCAAAGTGAAACTTATGAAATCATGGCTTCTTCCAAATATGGGGCTCACTTCGGAGCTTAAATCCCGTCCATTAGATGCTATTATAATTTTCAAAAATCATCCCTCCTTCACAAATATACTGTTATGAATATATATTCAAAACTATTATATAAAGTTTATAATAACTCTGTTAAGTTTTAACCATGTGGATAATGCTTTTAAAGAATAAATTAACAAATTTTTTTCTTATTTTTTCTTTAGAAAATTATTCAAATTTTTAGTTATTAAAAATAGAAAAAATTTTTAATAAAAAATTTATGAAATAAGATATATAAAATTATTATAAACTACTAAATGGGTGATTTGATGGAACATGTAATAAAAAGAAAAGGAGAAACTGAACCATATGAACCTACAAAAATAAAAAATGCTCTTCAAAAGGCGGCCATTGATGCGGGATATACTCCTGAAGAAAAAGTAGACATAATTGAGGAAGTATACTATAATATTAAAGAACAAATTGATGGAAAAACAGAATTAAAAACAGACACTATTAAAATGTGTATATTAACTGAATTGGATAAATGTGAGCCGTATATTGCTAAATCATGGCGAATATTTGATAATAAATTTAAAAAAAGATGATGTAATAAAATATAATTGCTAATCCTATTTAAACTCTTTTTCCAGAGCCTTTAAAATGAATCGAGGCCTATTACCATATTTTTTAATATAAATATCTATTTTATCATCACTCAAAAAACTGTAATAAGTTTTCACAATTTTAATCATTTCTTCTTTGCTATAGGATACAACAACCACGTCAAAAAAAAGTTTTAAGAAGAAAACCAAGATTTTTGATATTAAATGGAAGTCAGTAAGAATATCATATCTTACTCCATGAAATTTTAGTACCCATGAGGTCTGAGTAACCACATTAACATCTTTTAAGTACTTGTAATGTTTAAAATATTCATATAATATCCTAAAATAAAATGGAAATGTGCTAGGCCCGTTATTTTCAGTCCATAGCCCCAGGCCTACTTTGTGGGGATCAATATATTCCGAATCCAGGAATGGATCGGCAAATAGTACCAAATTATATTCTGAAGCTTTTTTATAAACCTCTTTTTTGGATTTTGCTCCCATATCCTCTTTAATAGTCTTCCAAAATATTTTATATACTTCATTAGGTTTTGAATCAATATCTATGAATAAAAAAGCATCATAAACATTAATATCCAATAGCGAAAGGGCCTGGTATATATTAGCGGATTTACCTGTGCCTGGTGTGCCTAAAACATGGACGAATCGTCCTTTTGATGTTTTTAAACTTTTTAATTTGTCACATAATTCATAAAAAGAAGTCGTCTTCACGAAATCTTTACTATCCTCTGCTGAGAGAACTTTATGATTGGCCATTATTATCATATTGTCATATCTAGTATTGATATTTTTTCATTTTGTTCCCTTAAATGGAATTGTGGATAAAAATAAATTTCAATAATTTTCTATAATATTTTTTGAAAATCAAGAACTTTTTAAAATAAGATCTATTCTATAAGTTATAATAATTAAAAAAAGAAAAAAGAATTTATTTATTCAATTTCTAGCTTAATGCCACCTACGTGTGGTGCTAATGCATTGTATAGTAAAGCCACTATAGCTGCGCCTATAAAGGTCATAATAAATGCAGTAATAGGCCAAATTACTATGAGATATAAGGCTCCCATAGAAGCAATAGAACCAGAAACTGAGTTTACCACAGCTGTTGTATTACTATCTAATGCTATAAGATAAGTACTCACGCTGTATAATGCAGCATATCCAACAATAAAATAAATGATCCCTGCAATGAATGACAAAATTAAAGAAATCACTGATATAATTGAGGCAAAGGACATTACTGGCAATGCTTTAACTACTTTCACATCTCCCATTTTTTCACCCCCGTGAAAATTGTAATGTATTTTATTAATAATATATTGATGTTAATAACATAAATTTATTTCTATATTATTTTAAAACAAAAATTATAAGCACGACTTTAGGAGCGCAGATGGTAAGTAAAGAATTTTATTTTAATTTTAGGCATTTTTATATTTAAATTGAATAATTTGAATCATAACTGGCATTTAAAAGTCATGATGAATTCTTTATGTATTTAAGGTGAAATATTTAAAATAAATAGTTTAAAGTTTATCTAAAGCAATCTTAGCAGCATTTTGTTCTGCTTCTTTTTTACTCCCACCACTACTTAATCCGTAGCTTTTACCATTAATTATGGCGTCCATAGTGAATGTTTTATCGTGGGGACGACCTTCTTCTTTAATTAGTTCATAACTCAGTTTAAAATCTTTTTTATCACATAATTGCTTTAATTCGGACTTATAATCATAAAAAAATATGTCCTTGTTTTCTATATGTGGAATGACGGTTTTAGAGAGAAATTCTTTAACAATATCCAGGCCCTGATCCAGATACAATGCTCCAATAAATGATTCAAATACATCACTGATAATGGAATTAATTTCTCTTTGACTTAATTGTTCCCCCACACCCCGTTTTATGTACTTATCCAGCCCTAATTCCATGGAATAAGTGTAAAGTGCTTTTTTACAGACATAATTAGCACGTTTACGGGTTAAATCACCTTCATTTAAAGTAGAATCCATATTATATAAAAATTCTGATACCACTAAATCCAGAACGGCATCCCCTAAAAATTCTAATCTGTCATAACATTCATTAAGGCCATTTTCATTAGAATATGACTCATGGAGAAAGGCCAACTCATAGAGATGAGTATTATTTGGTTGGATGGAATATTTTTTTAGTATCTGCATTTTATCAATTATATTATAGATTTATAGGTTGATAAATTATTATAATATATTTTTTTTTTAAAAAAATTATTTTAAGACTTATTTTAATTGCAAAATGGTCTAAAAAATAAAGTATAAATAAAGTATAATATTATTTCTAAGTAGATGATCGAACTTTGGATGTGTCCTCGGTATAATTTAAACCAGTTCCACTACCTCCAGGAATAGTAAATGATTTTATAACTGCTCCGGATGGATTATTGTGCCAATTATAAGGTCCTGCAACTTGCCAAGAAGTTACCTTATCTCCAATACTTACAGTAACCAGAACCCACCTATTTTTGCCGGTCCAATCAGAACCAGGTAAATCTTGTGGTGCTTTGTCTGGATTTCCAACACCCACTAGAACCACAAAGCTAGTGCCCGAATTCATTTTTCCTAAATTTATAGATTTTGTTTGACCCTTATTAAGATAAAAAAAAGATTTATATCCACCACTAATTACATTATTACCATTAGTAGTATCATTGACTTCGTATACTGCTTTTAATGCATATGGAGTTCCAATACTAGTTATATTTATTTTAACATCTGCTGTTTCATTATTGGAGTTAATATCAAAATAGCTTTGATATAAACTTATGGCAGCTATAGCAACAATTATAACTCCACCAATTAGTAGCAGGTATTCTGCACCGCCTTGTCCTTTTAAATCTTTTAAAAAGATATTTGCACTTCCAATTATATAATAATAATAATAATAATAATAATAATTATTAATTTGTAGAAATATTATAACTGTATAAATGATTTTTATTTAATATGCTCCTTCTTTATCTAATAATAATATATAGCATAATTCATATAAATAATTTAATAATTAACAAAGAAATCCTATTCATCTAGGGTGAAATTATGAATGAAATAAAAAGCAAATTATTGAATTCAAAAACTCAGTTTATACGTGTCTTATGGTGTGATAATGCTAATATTATCCGGGCTAAGGCCTTGCATATAAACACTCTGAAAAATATGAATTCAGATAGTGAACTTTCAGTTGGAATTTCTCGTGCCCAGCAGGGTGTTCCTGTGATTTATGATGGTGTAGTGGATGGTTCTGGCCTGGATCCAGTGGGTGAAATAACATTAAAAGGAGATTTATCTACTTTAACTAATATACCATATGCTCCAGGACATTCCAGAGTTATAGGGGATATGGTCAAAAATGGCGAAGTTTGGGATAATTGTCCACGCGGATTTCTCAAAAGGATGATTTCTGATGCTCAAGAGGAGGGCTTAAAAATTAAATCTGCCTTTGAAAACGAATTTTACCTCCTTAAAACAGGTGAAAATTATAAAGATTATGAACCATCGGATTTTACTCCTTTTGCTTCAACTTATTCCATGGATCAAAGATTAGATGTTATTGGTGAAATTGTTAAATCTTTAATTGCCCAGAACATCAATGTGGAACAATATTATCCTGAATCGGGTCCAGGACAGCATGAAATAACTATTGGATATGATAATGTCCTTCAATCTGCCGATAACCAAATTGTATTTCGGGAAACTATAAAAGCCATATCTCTGAAATATGGGCTTCTAGCATCTTTTCTACCTAACATATTTCCCAATGCTGCAAGCAGTGGTTGTCACATTCATTTTAGTCTGTGGAAAGATCAGAATAATATTTTACACGACTCTGAAGATAAATATGGCCTTTCTAAAGTATCCCAGCAGTTCATTGCGGGAATATTGCACCATCTGCCAGCATTAATGGCCATTACCACACCCATACCAAGATCCTATCTTAGAATCCGTCCAAAGATGTGGGCTGGGGCCTTCCGAGTTTGGGGTTTTAACAACCGCGAGGCAGCCATCAGAGTCATAAGAGAAGATAATGGAAATATTTTACACTTTGAATTGAAAACGGTCGATGCTTCATCCAATCCTTACCTGGCACTCGGTGTGGTTATTGCTGCGGGAATGGATGGTATCCGAAAAGATATGGAACTAACAAAACCTGTTCAAATAGATCCAAGCATATTATCTTCTGATGAAAGAAATGAATTGGGTATTGAACCACTTCCAGATAATATGGGTGAAACACTGGATAATTTAGGAAAAAATGATGTATTATTAAATGCTATGGGTAAAGAACTTTCAAAATCCTACTTAGCTGTTAAAAATGTTGAATATGAGTCATTACTCAAGTTATCACCTGAAAAAGAATTGGAGTTACTCCTGGAGAAGTATTGAAAAAAAATTTATTTCAATTTAATTTTTAGCAATTTTTCAGTACTATAACATACATTTATGTATAAATTACATGAAATTTAACGTATTTTTAATAAAAAATTGTTTTTATTCTTATTTTATTTAAAATGAGTATTCTCTAAAATGAACTATTTCCATAATTTATATTATTTACAACAAAGTTTTAAAAGTTTATTTAAAAAAATAAAAAAAATATTTTAATTAATTAAAAACTATGTTACAATCATTATAACTGAGTGTTTTCTTGTTTTTTTTGGGTCTTAAAATGATTTTATTGTAATTATTAATCATTTTAACAAATCTACCAGTCAATTTATTCTACACCATTGAAGTTAGATAATCCGTACCGGAATAGGATTACTCCATGCGTATATGGTTTTACAGCTTTGATTTCCGCAGATATGGTACTTGCATTTTTAGGAGTAGGATTTTCATCGGATTGGTAAGTTTCAAGTCCGGCTACAATTTTATCAGGGAAAATGAAATTGAAAATTTGATTATATTTTTTAACCTTTTTTGTTAAACCAGCTATTCCCAGATCATACTCACCTACATAGAGTTGAGGGACTATGTAGTCACATAAAGGTGCTATTAGATAATAATTTTGATTTCCATCCCATCCGTCAGGTTTAACCGTGATGGAGAATGTTTCGCCTATAGTGGCCAATCTCATCTGTATAATTTCTAAAAGATATGCGGGCATATTATATGTTTCCACATCTAATTGAACCCCTATATTCATCTGAGCAACTTGTGAGGCATAACTGAACCCAGGATATACCCATGCGTGGGTCTTTATTCCCGCAGTATCAGCTTTCTTTTTTGCTTCTGATAGTACGGATTTGTAATTATTATTTTTTACTAAAACATATATATCTGTTATTCCGGCGCTTTTTAAGGTGCTGAAATTGATTTCTGATAGGGGTGTAGCATTGGGGTTTATATAATAGCCTATGATAAAATTTTCACTATTTTGTGTAGAAGTGAAATTCCCTGATGCAGCTAAACATTCTGAATTTAAACCTAATGAAAGAGTAAGTATTAGAAATAATGATATCCATTTATATTTAATCTAAACACCCCCGATAAGAAACCATTATAATTAATATAACTGTTCTTAATATTTGAATATACATGAAACTTAGATCATGGATAAAAGAAGCAATATTTTCCGACTTAAATTAATAAGGTTAATTTTATTTTTTATCTCTAAAAAATACCCTGAAAGATGGGCTCTTTTTGAGAAACGTAAAAATTAATCCCTTCTAAAAAATGAGTTTGATATGGAGAATTTTAGTCGCCCAAAATTCTTGATAAGCTTCATTGGATTCTTATTTCAATCCCAATATGGTCTTATTTTAGCCTCAAATAAGTGGAGTTAATTTAAAAGGTTCTGGTTAATTTCAATCCCAATATGGTCTTATTTTAGCCTCAAATAAGTGGAGTTAATTTAAAAGGTTCTGGTTAATTTCAATCCCAATATGGTCTTATTTTAGCGGGCCTTCCGTTTAGCATCCATGAGGGCGTTTTGTTCATTTCAATCCCAATATGGTCTTATTTTAGCTCGCCGTTGGAGTACTCATATCCACACTATAAGTCGGTATTTCAATCCCAATATGGTCTTATTTTAGCTCTTACATCAGAATTTAAATTATTATATTCTAACATATTTCAATCCCAATATGGTCTTATTTTAGCAGCATTATCTGATTTTGGTAATACTGGCTCTGAATCTATTTCAATCCCAATATGGTCTTATTTTAGCCATTACCGTGATCATTCAAACTAACCAGAGAAGTATATTTCAATCCCAATATGGTCTTATTTTAGCGACGGCTTATTCAAATACATGGACTCGTTGTAGTAGTATTTCAATCCCAATATGGTCTTATTTTAGCATAAATATCACATAATATATAATATAAAGTATTAATTATTTCAATCCCAATATGGTCTTATTTTAGCAAGGATGTAATTATACTAATCGAAATCGTAAACCTATTTCAATCCCAATATGGTCTTATTTTAGCTACGAAGAGAATGTAGTATTTGTGACCTCCTTATTTAATTTCAATCCCAATATGGTCTTATTTTAGCAGGTTAAGAACAGGGATAATCATCAATGCCTAATTTGATTTCAATCCCAATATGGTCTTATTTTAGCGAAAATCAGTTGTATAAGTTTGTTGCGTCTCTTCGATTTCAATCCCAATATGGTCTTATTTTAGCAAAGAAACAGGGAAAGCCGCCGAAGGTGCAGCTGGATTTCAATCCCAATATGGTCTTATTTTAGCCTTCCATTGCAGGTTTATCAACTATACTCACTGCAAGATTTCAATCCCAATATGGTCTTATTTTAGCCTTGTACTCTTGAAGAAGGGAAGGCTGTGTTGGTTATATTTCAATCCCAATATGGTCTTATTTTAGCTGCGTATAGTGTTGTTACTGCGGAGGTGGTTAGGTATTTCAATCCCAATATGGTCTTATTTTAGCTTTTTTAACTGCTGATTTTGTTTTCCCGGTTCGTCTATTTCAATCCCAATATGGTCTTATTTTAGCGGTGTACTCCATTCCAGGTATGAATATCATATCCGTATTTCAATCCCAATATGGTCTTATTTTAGCTAGAATCCCAACTATAACTGCTATGGCAATGTATTATTTCAATCCCAATATGGTCTTATTTTAGCAATCCCTGAATACTGTGACATTGATAACCTGTGTACATTTCAATCCCAATATGGTCTTATTTTAGCTATAAAAAAAATAATTTATTTAGGATAATCTTCTAAATTTCAATCCCAATATGGTCTTATTTTAGCTGCTTTAATAAATCCTGAGCAATCCACCGTAATTTTATTTCAATCCCAATATGGTCTTATTTTAGCCCTCCCCCTAACAATTGCAGAACCACCCCTCTTTGATATTTCAATCCCAATATGGTCTTATTTTAGCAACCTCAACACCACCACCAATAATCACAGCATTATCATTTCAATCCCAATATGGTCTTATTTTAGCAACACCCCCACTGATGAATCAGACCCCACCGCATATATTTCAATCCCAATATGGTCTTATTTTAGCTACTATCAGATTCATCAGTAGCATAAGCTAAATCAGATTTCAATCCCAATATGGTCTTATTTTAGCAGGAATGCAGTAACCCCAAATTATGCAGATAACCTTGATTTCAATCCCAATATGGTCTTATTTTAGCTTAGTGTAGAAAACCAAGCATACCTACCATTATTTAATTTCAATCCCAATATGGTCTTATTTTAGCTACTACAAGCCGTGTAGCGAATAGTATTGTTTTTGTATTTCAATCCCAATATGGTCTTATTTTAGCTATTGAAACTGATGACCTTATGAAAATACATATCAAATTTCAATCCCAATATGGTCTTATTTTAGCCATAAGAACAGTCCTAGGAATCAAAGACATAACAAAATTTCAATCCCAATATGGACTTATTTTAGCAAGACAAAACCGCTATTACTAATTATTTATCTATATTTCAATCCCAATATGGTCTTATTTTAGCACTGTCTGTTCATTATCTAATATTTTATATAATGATTTCAATCCCAATATGGTCTTATTTTAGCTCACCAGTAGACCATGGAAAACTACAAGGGTCAATTTCAATCCCAATATGGTCTTATTTTAGCTTATTAATATCTTTGGGATTGATTTCACCATCAATATTTCAATCCCAATATGGTCTTATTTTAGCTTATTTATCGCCTCGCAGTCAAAAGCAATAAATATTGATTTCAATCCCAATATGGTCTTATTTTAGCAAATTAAAGACTGTAAAAAAGAGTTATGTTTTACTAATTTCAATCCCAATATGGTCTTATTTTAGCGCGGGTGTGAAAAATAATCGTATAAGTGTAATTAAATTTCAATCCCAATATGGTCTTATTTTAGCCAAAGAACCGCTGTTCCTATTCTAATAGTTAAATTAATTTCAATCCCAATATGGTCTTATTTTAGCACAATATGAAACAGTATCCACTGTTGGGGTTGATGAGATTTCAATCCCAATATGGTCTTATTTTAGCCTCAAGGCGGCGGGGCAACCCAATTAAGTAATATAAATTTCAATCCCAATATGGTCTTATTTTAGCACCCCAACAAGTACGGGTGAAACCGGGACTAATACATTTCAATCCCAATATGGTCTTATTTTAGCTACACTGGATAATGTTGAGGCCATGTCCTTTTTCAATTTCAATCCCAATATGGTCTTATTTTAGCCGATTTCACTTGAACCATCAGTTAGTAATTGTAGTACATTTCAATCCCAATATGGTCTTATTTTAGCTTATCACTGAATAGTGCATTAATATCACTGAATCCTATTTCAATCCCAATATGGTCTTATTTTAGCCCTGTAACTTTTGAAGTAACACTGAATAATACTAAATTTCAATCCCAATATGGTCTTATTTTAGCTCGTGAGGCCACACTCAACATTATTGCATCTACAAGATTTCAATCCCAATATGGTCTTATTTTAGCCTTTACAAATCGTAGATGTTGATTCAGCGGTTGAATTCATTTCAATCCCAATATGGTCTTATTTTAGCATGTGGAATATTCTTATTCAGTTCTTTGTTTATTTTATTTCAATCCCAATATGGTCTTATTTTAGCAGGCCAAAAATTTGGCCTATTTTGGTTTATACTTACTATAATTTGTTCTTTTAGGGTATATATTTTGTCTATCTCTAATTGGGGTATTTCTTTATATGGAAAGACGACGGATCCAGGATTCTTTTTAGTGAAATTAGATGCTTAATAATATATTATTTAATTAAAATCTAAATATGTACTAGGTAATTGTTATAAAATGTGTATTAAGAACATATTTGTTTAAAATAGAATAAAGTAACTTAAAGTTATTTTAATATAAATTAAAAATAGTTAATCACACACGACTGAGTTAGAATATACAAAAACTAAAACTAAAAAGGTAAATAGAGTAAAATAAAATTTTGGGTAATTAAATCAGAGAATCCCATCAATAGGTGCTTTTTCAATTCCCATAACCTTCCTTTTAAATGCATTTTCGGTTCTAAATGAATATATAATTACTGAGTCTTCATCTTCTACAATAATTTCTTTAAGGCCATTTTTTATCTCTACAAAACCACTAGTTGTAGTTTCTCCTTCAAAGACAGAATTTTGTATCCAGTAGAGATGTGTGCGAAGAAATCCTTTTACTTTGTTAACCCTTTCGACCTTTATATCGTAAACAATAATTAGATACATTTTCTTACCACCACATTACAAATGGTTTATATTCTTTTGATTCTAAAAGGTGTTTTATAAGTTTATAGGCCTCTAAACGAATTAATCTTCGATAAGATACTTTTCGGTTAAGATCTCTATGTTTAATTGTTTTCTTTAATCTAGTATCATATTCTCTTAGGAAAATTTTCCGACCATTTTCATTTAATAAGCAGTAATCCAGATCCTTTTCAAAGTCATCTTCACTTAACATCCTTTTTTTAACTAAGTACAGGATTAATCTATCAACAAAAATTGGCTTAAAGATTTCACTTAAATCTAGTGAAAGAGAAAATCTACGCTCTGATGGTTCATGTAAATAAGAAATAGTGGGATTTAATTGGGTGTTATATATCTCACTTAGAACTGTGGAATACATTAGGGAGTTTCCAAAACTAATGAGGGAATTTATCATATTTTCTGGAGGTCTTCTAGTCCGTTTTCCAATTTGAAAGTCTTCAGGAAGGATTTCATCCAGACGATTGTAATAATCTGCTCTAATTCGTCCTTCAACATTCATAACTTCAGTTATTCTATTACACCCATCTAATTCACTTAATATCTCGTTAATCGGATTATCCACACTGTAATAGGCCAGTACTTTGAGCATATTTTTAGCAGCACCATCTACAAATTTTTTAGCAATAAAAATCCGTTTGTCATGATCTAAATAGTGTTCGGCCTGTTTAATTATTAAATCGCCAGATAAAAGAGTTTCACGCGGATAATAGCTCCCATTATAATATCCATAATAATTAAAAAAGTGTATGGGAATTCCTTCTTTGGAGAGAAGGTTTACTACCTGAGAAGAAAATGTTAGGGATCCATAGGCATATATTGAATAAATCTTATTTATGGGAAGTGGCCTTTTGCCCTCTTTATTTATAAAATAAACTGTGTTTTCTTTTCTTTTTAAAATACCATCCGACATTAAATAGTAATTTTTTCTAGTCATTTTGAAAATGGACTCTTATGAGTTTAATTATTATTTAAACCCAGCAGAGTTCGAAATAGGCACATTTCCTGCAAAAAGGTTTTTTCACAGGTTTAGGAAGATTATCATCAATAATATTTTTAATTTTATCAAATACATCTTCCAGTTGAGCTTCATTGGTAGGGTTAAGCTCATATTCTTCTTTTTTACGGATTTTAGGATAATCTAAAAATCCTCGAGTATTAGAGATTCCCTTCTCATGTTTAAGATAGTATAAATAGTATAAAAGCTGGAATAGATGGGCCTTTTCCATTTTGGTGCTCTTTTTGACCTCATGTATTTCCAGAACATCTCCTTTTCTGATGAAGTCCACATTAATAATGTTATCCAGAGCAAAGTCCCTATTTTCTCTTTTATAGGAATTTTCATGGATTATTTTTCCTAAAGAGACTAGTTCTGATTCCTGTTCCATCTGAATATTGTGAGAAAATAGCCATAGCTTGGTATGACAGATAAAATAATAGTTAATTTGAGTTCCTCTTATTTGAAGATTCTTTTTAGACTTGGAGATCATTTTTTATCCCCTTAATATTCGAATGATAATTTTAAAATCTAAAAGCATTCCGGATTTTAAGTTGCTTATAATTATATTTATTTCACTTAATGATCAGTATATTAATAAATTCTGTTGATTCCATTGACTTTATCAAAATCAGAGTCAAAAGAAACTATTTCAGATATATTAAAAGTCTTCATAATCTCCACAGACACGGAATCTGTTAAGGAGAGCTTTCCATCATATTTTAAAAATGTATAAATTGCACTATCATAATGTGATAAATCCGAGTCAACTATTTTGCAATTATCTTTAATGGTATCATAAATCATTTTACCGGCCTTTCCCCCTGCTCTACTCCCTACAATGGTAACTGCCTCAGAGATTATAAGGCCAGATACTATTTTTTGAGATTTTTCCAGTTCAGGAATTAGTTTCAATGCTTTATCGTGCCATTGATCATTTTCCAGGATAAGGCCAATGAAGAAAGAGGAATCAATAAAGATCAAATTTCTTCTCCCCTCTGAAGCTTCTTTTTGAGCTCAACTGCATCTGTAGGTTCACCTTTTACCATTCCTGCAACATCCTGGAAACTTACTTTCTTGCGGAATTTGATTTCGGCCCCATTTTCTGTGGGCTTCCATTCTAATATATCGCCGGGGCCTATATCAAATATTTTTCTTATTTCTGATGGCACCACAGTTTGGAACCCATTTGAAAGTTTAGTTGTTGAAGTCATTTTATCACCACTTTGAATATATGGCTTTCAAAGTATTTATGTTTTTCAAAGTATTTAATGAATTCAAGATGATTTTGTTTTTTGACTGTACCAAAATATTTTTAAATAAATCCATCTTCTTCTGAATCTAATATTAAACCCTTTTTTGAATCATAAATCGTATTTATGAAATAAGTTTCTTCATCAAATTCCACATTATTTTCTTTTTGTAATTTTTTAAATTGTCCTATACTAATAGACAAAACATATCCCATTGCTTCATAGTAACGACCATTTTCAATTTCTTCAATATAATCTAACTTATATTTGAATGGTACTACTTCATAAGACTCAAAAAGAGAATAAAACTGAACTTCATTATTTTTATCATTGATAAATGGGACTATTTGATTATGAAATGATTTAAAATGTTTTTGAACCGTATTAAATTCTTTTTGATCCTTTTCATCATATCCATTTTCGTATACTTTATCCACGAGTTTTTGAATTAGATCTTCTGAAAGAATATCAATGTCTTCAAAGCTTTTAATAGTTTTTTCAACTAGACTTGGATTGTAAATATATTTATCTTTGTCAGAACCTTTTGAAAATATATTGACCATAGCTAGATTGCCTTTTTCCCAGCCTTTTCTATTTACCCGTCCAAATCTCTGTATTAATGCATCAATTGGAGCAGGTTCGGAATATAAAATATCATAACTAATATCTAGAGAAACTTCTATAGCTTGAGTTCCAACTAATAGCTGTAGATTATCTAAAGTTTTTTCAATTTTTTCTCGATCACTTAACATGAATCGGCTATGGAGTAATGCACTGTGCTCAACTTTAGATTTTAATTCATCAAAAACTTTTTGAGCTTGTAATACAGTATTACAAACGATTAAAACTCTTTTTTTAGCTTTTAAATCTTTTATAATAGAATCAATGTTATCAAAAATGGTTCCATCTATTATTTTAACTTTATGTCTAGTAAACGACCTTAATTCGTCATTTCCAATAACAATATCATTTGGAATATCTAAATATTCTTTAAATAACTCTTTAATAAAACTAGGGAGTGTAGCGGACATAATAAATAAATCTGCTCGGTATTCAGTTTTTAATATTTTTAGGATTTCCAGAATTAGCGCAGTAGTATGAGCATCGTAGGCATGAATTTCATCAAGTATAAATAAACCATTGGTCATCTCAGAAAGCTGCATCTCAAAACCTTTTGTCCCAAAGAACGATTTCAGTATTTGAAATGGAGTTAAAACTTTATAAGGCCGGTAAATTTTCTTTGTTAATCCTTTTATATCTCGAATTAGCTTTTTCTTAGATTCATAATCAAAATCATAATCAGAAAGAGCTTTGTAAATGAAATATGAAGATTTACCATGCATTAAACCAACTAATTCTTTGTTTTTGAAATCTTCCTGCAATCGGTTATACATGGCATTTATACTTGCAGTGTATGGCAATAAATAAAAAACTCTTTTGGAATGGTTAAAATTTTGATTACTGTCACTCCAAAACAGAGAAGCTTCAGTTTTACCACTTCCTGTTGGTGAAGTAAGAAAAGCACTTCCTTTAGTGCTTATAGATTCAGTTTGAATTTTTCTTAAACTTGAGAAGTTATAGATGGATTGCATATCTGCAATGCCTTCTAAAATTTTATACTTTGAACCAGAAGCTAAATGATCACAAGCATTTAAAAATCCTCTTAAAAAAATCCCGTATTTTTTATGTAAAATTGTGTATTTTTCATCTTCCCATTCTATGTAATATGGGAGTGCAGAGTCCTTATAAACATCTTTTAAATCATTAAAATCAATTAAGCTAAAATTTTTTAATTCATAACCTAAATATTGTCGGCTTAAATCTGGTAAAAGATCAAAATATTCAATTAGCTCTTGAAAATTAGGTTTTAGTTCCTTTAATTTTTTATCATATAATTTTTTTCCAGTAGGGCTTGGAAAAGTATTATATTGCTCTCTTAAAACGTTAATATCTTTATGATGAGTAATTATCGCTAATCCTATTGCATTTTTATATATTTTGTCATAATGGAGAGAAGAAACAAACCCTGCAGATAATATTTCATGCCTATATTTCCATCTAACTGTTTTAGTATAATCATTCAACATTTCTTGAAATCCAGTCGCTCCTTTACCGAAATCATGTAAAAAAATAGAATAAAAAAGGTGTTCCCAAAAATCCTCAACACCACAAATTTCAGGAACATTTGGATAAGACTCTTTAATGCTTTTAAAAACTTTTAAGGCATTTTCAGTATGATTTAAAATTGTTTCATTTGGTTTTGCTAAAAGATTTGTATGTAAATCATTATTCATGTAACCAAACACCCCATTCCATTTCTTCATCGAAATAGCATTCATCATCATAGTCAAAAAGCTGATTCATCAAGATAAATGGCTTGGTTCCAAGTGCTTTACGTGGGATTGTGTCAGAGAAATGGGTTGGTAAGGCTTGAATCGTGCCAAATGCTCCACTTGTTCCAAAAGGTAATATTGTTTTTCCTAATTTCACATCTGATTTTTTTTCTAAGTTAACTTCTTTTATATCGCTCACAGTAACCAAATCTGTTGAACGTCCTAACAAAAGAGGATAAAATGGTCTTTTAAAGTATTCCAAGTATTTTAAATCATCTAAATACAAATAAATTTCAGGATTTACTAAAAATTCTCTTTTAATAACATTAGATTTGCCTTTTAAATCAGATAATTCATATATAGTTTCTAAATCAACTGCCTTGCCTTGATGGTTAAATACATAACCTACTGATAAATCATCGGGTGTAACTAATTCTCCTTTAGCAGCAGATATTAGTCCATAAATCGTACTTAAAGGAGGCACTGGCAAAGTAGGCTGAAATCCACTTATAAATGCTGGGTATCTAAAAGAAGTTACCCAACCTTCAATGTGAATTCTTAGTGCTTTCATGGTTTCATCAGCTCTTCAATTTTATCTGTAAACTGATCTACTGCTTCTTTAATAGAACCTGATTTGATTTTTCTGTTTCCAATTAAAATTTCTTCAGTTAATTTATTTATGTTGGGTTCTAAGTTATCCATGAATCCTTTTCTGCGACCTATGTAAACATCGGTTAGTAAACAGTCCGAATATTCTATTAATACATCTTTTAAGGCTTCAGTATCAATAATTGCATCCCCATCTTCTTCTTTAGTAATATTCATAAAGATATGGTTACCACCATCAATAGCAGCTAGAATAACGAATTTAGGTGATACATCTGTTAAGTGGGAAGTCTGTTTTGCCCCTCCTTGGATATATGGAAGTGCTTTTAGTACATCTTTAGCTCTTTTTATTCGAGTATCATTTGGCATAGACCATTTGCCACTTTCTTCATCTTTTACAAGACCTTTTTCTTCAGCTTCTTCTTCTAATTGAGGATACATATTTCTGTATCCTGTTTTTTCATTGGTATAAAATACACCTAAACTATCTAAATCTAGTGAAAATAGTCCTTTAAGCACAGTGGAATAAAATTCATGTTCGTATGGAACTGGATCTCCTTCATGACGGGCCATAACACCAAAGTCTTGAGTTGGAGTTTGCCCAATAACTGAAATTAATGGAGAATTTTTTAGAGGAGAAATTCGGGTTACAGTTCCACCTTCTTTTGCCTTTAAAGCCCTCATATATCCAAAAACATCATCATCATCATATTTTATAGGGTTTGCACTTGTAAAAGCAATTTTTTTCTGCCTTTCGATGGGGGACATTTTCCAATCATATTTCTTTTCTAAAGTGTCTCTCCACCAGTATCTTAATGCCTGGCCTGATACATAAGGATAAACTTTTCGCCCTCTTCTAATAGATTTAACTCTGACAATGTTATCTGTCCGGTCTCCTGCATCAGCACCAGCATTATTCAATGCAGAGTGTGGTGCATCCACTAAAATAAATCCTACAACTGTTTTAGACATTTTATTCCTCCTCTTTTGCTTCTTCTGGTTCAAATGTTTCTAATTCACTTTGATTACCTTGTTGAATAATCCAAGGTTGTAATTTTTCATAAATTCTAAATAAAATCAAGTCCTGGGTTTCTCGCCAAGTTAAATTGCCATCTGGGAAAAGATAATTTACATAATCCTCAAATGTGAACAAAGGATTTTCAATACCATTCTCGATTCTCTTTTTAATGATAATTCTCAAGATATTACGGAAACTTCTATAATCTTTGGCAATTTCAAGCCTACTTAGAGTTTTTATATCATCCATTTCCATAATGTAATCTGAAAGTTCATCTCCAACTCTTTTTATAGCATCTATACGTTTTTCATCCATTTTTCGCACCTCTTCCAGATAATAACTTATTAATCCCCATCCTCCAATCGCTTCTTTGTTTTTTCTATCAATAAAGAATCTAATTATCGATTTATTTTCTAAAAGATTATTATAAACTGAGTTTTCTCTGTTTTTGTAATCATTTTCTTCTTTAACTTTGTCCCAGTTTACATACAGGTAACCTCGTCTTACTATTCTGAACCAATCCTCTTTTTTTTCATCTTGAGGTACATATGCTAAAAATCTAAAAACTGGAGTTGGAACTAAATAAATATCTAATGATGGGCCTTGATTGAAATTTGTAAAATGATAAAATGATAGTGAAGGGCTTTCAATAAATCCGCGTTCTTCATATTTAATTATAATATCTTGTATTATATGAAAAATTGCGTTTTTAGGGTTTTTAAATCCTTCATTTGGACATCCAGTATAATTTTTTGAAGAAATTTGATTATCAATGTTCTTTTTAATATTTTTTGACCAAATTTTCATGATTTTTTTGGAGTCTGAATGTATTAATAACATATTTCCACATGCATAGGACATCAAGGGCACAAATTGGATTGCAAAAGCGCAAGCTGGACAATAATCCGCCCCATCTGATCCAAAAGAAAAATAATTAATTAATTTCTTAGATCCAGTTAATGGAACTCTATCTTTGCCAGACCTTTGAGCAGTATTTCTTCTTCCACATGCAATACAATCTCCATTATCACCTAAAAAAGAAATTTCTTCAATTAACTCATTTAAAATACCGGAATATCTCTCTTTTTTATCTTTAACCGCATTATTTGTGATAGGATTATTTGGAAATATCTGATACAAGTTTTTTGACCATTTTGGAGTTAGATATAAATCTACAATCTCATCAACAATGCTTTTAAGATCATCTTTATTTACTTCTTCAGGTTTTTTACCAACCCATTGACTAATAGCCCAAATTCCAGCATCTACGAATGGATTTCCTGTGAAATCAAAGATTATTTCACTCATTATTTGCCTCCAACTTTAACATCAACCATACCAAAGCCCATACTATTCTTTTCTCCCAATCCACAATCATAGGCAAACTCTACTAATCTTTTATCGGCATCAATTTCGAATTTCATTAGAAAGCATCGGTGATGGGTTTCATAGCCTTTTTTAGGGACTGTTATTCGTTTTCTTTTAATAGAATCGAGTTGGGGAACTATTTTAACATAAGTATCGCCATCATAATCTCCATAAAATTTGATATATTTATTTAAGAGATTGTTTTGCAGATTTTCATAAAATTTAAGATCATTAGGATTTAAATCCCAGGTTTTTAGTTTACCCTCAACTTCTTTTTGAATACGAGCTACTAATGGTGATAAGGTACGCATTTGCATTCTGGTTTTGATTTCAGGCTTTTTTAAAAGTTCAACCTGATCCACTAATAATTTTTGACCCATAAAATTGACTTGAGGGACTTCTAAATATCCTTCTACCAGGCTTTTAATTAAATGATCATTAGGTGATGAGATAAAAAAACTAATTTTTCCATTTTGGGAAAACATGTAATTAGGAAGATTTTTTCTATTTGATAAAAATAATTGAGAAAAAGTAAAAAATTTATAGTCTTTAGATGAATGTAACTGGCTGGCTAAATCCAGATCTGCTATTTTATTGTAAATAATTGCAGAAATAATATGATTATAATTGTAAGGAATTTTAAATTGATTTCCATTTGTAGATAAGCTTATTTTTAGCCTCGTCCTAATCCCCCCAGAATCTAAATAATTTTTTACATTTTTATATTAATCATACTTCCATATAAATTTAATGTTTATCATATACAACACTAATAAAAATATAACAACTCATTAAAAAAACAATTACAAATTATAATTTTATAAAGGTGAGATTATATTTTATTTAATTGGTATTATAATTCTGATAAATTCATGAATTGTATTATAGTAACCTATTATAATTCTAGAAAATTTATTTATGGTAAATTCATTAATGCATTCTAGTAACCTATTATTATTTATTTTATTAGAGTGAATATTAATTAATAAAAATATTTTGAACTTCAATAGATTGAAATTTTTTAAAAATAAAATTTGTTCAGGAAGTTTTATGAATTTTGATCAGAAGAAATTTATAATTTTTTAAAAATTCAATACGGGATTAGTAGATTTTATGAATTTGATCCATAGAAATTATAATTTTTTAAAATTTCAAGTTGAAAATAATCAAACTGAACTTCGTTAAATCAGTCTATAACGAAGTTGGCTAAAATTCTTTAAATAATCAAATTTCTATCAAAATAAAACACATCAAAAAAGGCCAATATGGACCACTACATATAGGCCTGGCCTCTCATTTAGGTGTATTTCTCATTTTTTTAAAAATCATGAAAATTTTCAGGTTTTTCTCATTAAAAATATAAAAAAATAGAGTTCCTCTGCAAGGAACATGATTATTTCAAATTTATTTTTGATTTTAATATTTATATTATATTTTATATTAAATTTCCATTTTATCAAAAATTTCTGATAAGTGGAATATACGATTCTAAAATTTTATAATATTCCATAATTTTTTGGAAATTACCATGTTTATTAATTTTTCATGATAAGTAAATAATTAAATTTTAAAAATTATTTTTTTTTAGGAATTTGATTCTTCTTATAACTTTATTTATAATTTTATTATTTTAAACGAAAAATTGTATTATAGTAGGAGAAAATAAGGATTTAATGTATTTTATACAAAATTTTAATAGAAAATTATATATACTCATGATGTCCTAAATATTAAGATTAAAAAATCGATAAATATATAGATAATAATGTATTAATTATAATATAGGAGTATGAATATGAAATATTCATTCATGGAACTCTAATGTTTTACAACATAAACACTAAAAATTGTGCTTTCAAATCATTTTTTTTAAATACCTTCTTTGTAAAATTTTTTTTGAAAGTATTTGTTTTCAACATCACCCTTCACTTTTAATTTAGATATTCATACCCTAAATTATCACTAAAAGGAGGTGAAAAATTGAGAAAAAAAACAAAAACAATTACCAAAAAAAATGATTTTAATTCCATTACCAAATATAATAAAGCTAAAATCATAGTTCCAGTGTTGCTTTTAACTTTGGCCTTAGTATTCTCATTCACGGTCAATGATATTGCAGCTGCTCAAGATACATCTAATAGTACAATTATTCCTTCTAACAATTCAACAACTTCTAATATAGAATCAGGGGATTCACAGACAAGTGAACAATCCCCCTCTAACAACAATAACACAACAAATGAATCATCAAACTATTCCAATTCTCAAAACAATCTAACATTACCCGACCCTCAGATATATAATGGGGGAGTACCTGTTGCACGTGGAATACATCCGGCAGGATATATTTATCCTACCATCGCAGCGGCCATTGCTGATGCTTTAAGCGGTGACACCATAATGCTTGAGGCGGGTGCAATTTTTAATGAATTTGGACTAGTTATTGATAAAAATCTGAATTTCGACGTATTTAACAACGGCTATGCCACAGTAAATGGTGGTAACTTCGGAACAATATTTCTAATCAATGATGGCATAACAGCCAGTCTAAAAAATCTAATATTAATTAATGGGCAAGGAACTTTAGGTGGTGCTATATACAATAATGGAACTTTAACTGTAACCAACTGTGCATTTAATGATAACACGGCACAGTATGGTGGTGCTATCTACAACGGTGGAATAATAAACTACACGGACACCACAATTGGTAGTATCACAGTAGTACTTAATGGTGGATCTTTAACTGTAAATAACAGTACATTTACAGATAACACGGCAACTCAAAATGGTGGTGCTATCTATAATGGTGGAATCATTAATATAGGCAACAGTACACTCACCAGTGTTACTTTAACACAGAATGGTGGAACTTTGGGCTTATTAAACAGTGTATTCACTGGTAATTCTGCACTTAATGGTGGAGCAATTTACAACGGTGGAACCATACAAATGGCTGGCAGTAGTACATTCACGAGTGTCACCATAACCAAAAATGGTGGAACTATAAATGTATTTAACACTACATTTACGGGTAATACGGCAACTCAAAATGGTGGTGCAGTCAATAATGATGGAACTATAGATTTAGATCAAAGTAGTACTCTCACTGACAGTACTGTAACTGATAATGGTGGAACAATAACGGCAATCAATGGCATATTCCAAGGCAACGCTGCACTTAATGGTGGAGCTATAAGTAACAATGCAATATTCAACATAACAAATAGTTCTACACTCACGCGTACTGTTTTAACACATAATGGTGGAACAGTAACCTTAACGGACAGTGCACTTATAGGCAACTCTGTAACAAATAATGGGGGAGCCATAAGTAACGATGCAGTGATAAGCATATCTAATAGTAGTACGCTCACTGGCCCTGCAACCGCAAATAATGGTGGAACCGTAACCGTAACCAATAGCGCTATTATGGGTAACTCTGCTGCAAATAATGGTGGAGCCATTAGTAATGACGCCACATTTAGTTCACTTGGACCTGGAATCGCATACACAGACTATATCATACATAATGTTGCTACAGTTACCGCGACCTTCAACACAATTGCCTACAATATGGCAATGAATAATGGTGGAGCGCTCTTTAACAATGCAATATTGACCGTGACGAATAATACATTAACTGACAGTGCATTAGATAATCTGGCAGTAGCTACCATAACTGACAATGCACTGGTAGACAACAGTGCAGTAAATGATGGTGACGAAATCTACAACCTTGCAATATTAACTGAAACTGGTAATGTATTTACTACTAGCTCTCTAGCTAATGATGCGACCGTAGATGCAGCTCGTAACTGGTGGGGTTCTAGTTCAGGCCCAACATCAGATGACGTGTATAATTCCGGTGGTACAGTGATTGATGCTCCTTGGCTGGAATATACTATGGGAGTAAGCATTACTGCCAGTAATCTCGCACCTAATGTGGGTCAGCCATTTAGTTACACCATAATTGTGACTAATAATGGTCCTGATGCTGCTACAGATGTTCAGTTGATTGATGGTATACCTGCTGGTTTAACTTATAATGGTTATACGGCAAGTCAAGGTACCTATAATTATGCTACTGAAATATGGAACGTTGGAACTCTGGCTAGTGGTGCTAGTGCCGTGTTACAATTGTTTGTAACTCCTACAAACTCTGTAATTGGCACATCGGTGACTAAAAATGTAACCCTAATTAACACCAACGAAACAGTTAATGCAACAGTAATTCCAACCGCACCTACATCTAACGTAGTACTAAGCAAAATAGCCAGTACTCTGATAGCTAATGTTGGTCAACAGTTCAGTTATACTCTAACTGTGATTAATAATGGTTTAACCAGTGCAACTGGTGTTCAGGTGACTGATATTTTGCCTGCTGGTTTAACTTTTAATGGTTATACGGCTAGTCAAGGTACCTACAATAGTGGTACTGGAATATGGAATGTTGGAACTCTGGCAAGTGGTGCCAATGCCGCTTTACAACTGCTGGTTACGCCAACTGCAGCTCTAAACGGTACAACTGTGATTAACAATGCCACAATTCCAGGCCAAACTGTTAGTGTAGCGGTGGTTATTCCATCAGCTCCGATTTCTGATGTGATTTTAGCCAAAACAGCCAGTACTCTGGTAGCTAACGTTAATCAGCAGTTCAGTTATACACTAAATGTGGTTAATAATGGTTTAGATAGTGCAACTGATGTTCTGGTAAATGATATTTTGCCTGCTGGTTTAACTTTTAATGGTTATACAGCTAGTCAAGGTACCTATAATAGTGGTACTGGAATATGGAATGTTGGAACTCTGGCAAGTGGTGCTAGTGCAGTGTTACAACTCTTTGTAACTCCAACCGCACCATTAAACGGTACAACTGTGATTAACAATGCATCCATGTCTGGTCAAGTTGTTAATGCAGCTGTGATTGTTCCTACAACCTTAGTTGCAAATGTGGTTTTAACTAAAGTACCTAGTACTATAAACGCTGTTGTTGGTGAGCAGTTCAGTTATATATTAACTGTGATCAATCATGGCCCACATTCTGCTACTGGTGTTCAGGTTACTGATATTTTGCCTGCTGGTTTAACTTTTAATGGTTATACAGCTAGTCAAGGTACCTATAACCATGTTACTGGAATATGGAACGTTGGAACTGTATTAAACGGAGCTAGCGCAGTGTTAAGAATCTTTGTTACCCCTCAAGAATCTTTAGTCGGTACTGATATTATTAACTCTGCAAGAATATCCGCTCAAAATGAAAACAATACATTAACTCCTGAAATCGTTAATGCAACGGTTCATATTGAAGCTGCAGAAAATAATACAAACAATGTCAGTGCTGCTTCAGAATCAGTATCCATGCAACATACGGGTGTACCCCTGGTTGGATTAATACTAGCAATTTTGATGGTTCTTGGTGGATCAGTTATATCCCGAAGAAAGTAAACAAAACAATCCTTTTCCCATTTTTTTTTTTTTAAATGATATATAAAATGAATAATGGCTAATTTTGATATATTTTATGAGTTTTTTCGATTAATAAGTAGTGTTTCTATTATTTTGTTATTACAGATTGGAAAATTAAAATTAAAATATTTTATGGTATATGGTCTGAAAATTAAATACACTTAGCATTAGTTCATAAATTCAAAAGAAAAATTAAAAGAAAAGTATGATAAATAATTATTTAGGAACTAAGACTTCTTTAGTATATTTTAAATTCCTATAGCTGGTGGCCGGGATGAATTTACTGTATTCTTGCCCTTGTTCGTCTAATTGTTTATAATCTATGGTAACATTTCCATGTTCATCAAACTGAATTCTAGCAATCTCTGGACTGGTGGTATGGTATTCTTCAATGTCTTCTTGTGTATAAAATATTTTAACATGATTTATAAACATTTTTTTAATCTCCTAATATTGATTTGTAGTTTTAATTATAAAATATTTTGATCTTCCATGACTTTCTATTGAATTAAATATTGATTTGGCTGTTTTTATTTGAATCATAATATGCTCTTGTAAGAATTGCTTTACAGCTGCTGATGGAAACTAGTAGGAACTGATGAGTCCTGGATAAAAAGTGATGATGGAAAAACTTAAAATAATATTATTTCTGTTTTTACAATTAATATTTGTATTAATAGGCCAATCAATTTAACATCAAAAATTGTTTATTAAAATAAAATCATATTATATAACTGGTGTTAATATGTTCTCAAGCAATAAGCCTAAGTTAGAAGAAGTTAATTTTAGGAAAGTAAATGAAGGAGAACCCAATTGTATACAATGCAATCAATCTGATAACAATATAGACGTTACAAATAATGCAGTTGTAACATCTAAATGCTATTTTTTTAATATAGACGTGGATGAACTCCATATTTGTGATTTGATTCATTAAATATTTATTTATTTGAAATAATTTTCTTTACAGCCTTAGTTTCATCTAATAAATTCTGAAGTCCGGCTAAAAGACATTCTTCATTATTTTCCTGGTTTATACATTTATTAACAGTTTCTAGAGCATCATTCCACGGCTGGAATTCCTTTCTAGATAAATCCAATTTATTTTCATCAATCATTTTCTTCATGAGCAACCACCTCAATAGAATTTTGTTTCTTAATGAATGGTAATAGGATTCAATTTATTAAATTCTAGTTAATACCATGTTTTTTTTCAAATGTCTTTATTTAAACACTAATAATAATTTATGATAATAATTTCAATATATAATTTTTGATTTAAAATTAAAGATAAAACTTTTTATAATACTCCTTACTCTTTTTAAGGAAAAAATATAAGTTTTATTTTGAATATCAGTTCTCGAATAATATCCTAAAAAAGAATGTTTATCAAAAAATGTTATTAACTATAAGTTTACAAAAATATTAGTATAAAAGGGAAACTGATACTATGAAAAAAAGTTTTGAATGGCCAGACATTTTAGACGACACTGAATTAGTTGAACTTGATGATGCAGATGCCCTGAAGGAATATAAATTAACTAATGACATTATGCTAGTTCTAAATGCTAACGAAGTTAAAACGGGGGACTCAATTGGGTTTGTTGTAGAAAAAAAGGATATGGCAATAGAAGGACATTATTCAAGTGCTGAAAACAAATTAAAATTCTATGATGACGCGGAAATAACTAATGACTTAGAATTCAAGAAATTTTTACAAAAAACATTTCCTAAACTACTAATCGAAAAAATAAATCACATACAATTAATTGATAATATAGATCAAATAAAAAAATAAAAAAATCTTTAATAATATTCTTTTTTTATTAGATGAATTTAAAAAATATTTGTTTTTATTACTTAAAAAATAAAAATTTAAGAAAAAATTATTTTAATTACCAGATCCATTTTATACACACAGGAAAAAAATCAACACTCAATAACTTCACAATTATTATCTGTCTAAAATTATCCTATCTATTAAAAATATGGAATATTATTTCTATAGAAAAAAATATAAAAAAACACTAAATCTAAAATTCAAAAAGACAGAAATAAAAAATTTTAAAAAAGTAAATAGTTAACTTTCAGATTCTAACATCAAAAGGATCTTCCTGCAGCATAAGTGCCTTCCATTTCAGGCATTTTTATATCATTGGGTGCTGTGACATCTATTTCTTTCCGTAGTATGTCATTGTCTATGGCAAAATCAATCTGGCCCTTAAAATTGACTGATTTTGAATCAACTTTTAAATCAATTTTTACATTAGAAAGATTCTTCAAAAGACTTTTCTTTTCCTGGAAAAGCACAGAAGCATCCACAATTTTAAATTGTAACGGAATTTTCTCTGAGTCAATATCAATAATTACGTTCTCTGAAACTTGAAAAGATTCTTGATCTTCTTGACTTCCAAGAATATTCACATATATAGAATCTAATCTAGCTTTATAATCAAATTTTACGAAATAATAAATACTTTTCAAGTTTGTAATCCCCATATACAGTATCTTTTTGTAACTATTATATCTTTTCATTGTATAATTTAAACCAATGAATTAACAGATAAGGACATAGTTATAACTTTATAATAAATAATCTAAACTTAATCTGTGTTTTGTTTTCAGAATATCTATGATATGAACCCTATTTAATGCTGGATTCAATTGTAATACTCAATGATTTACAATATAATATAGAATATGAATATTATGCCCTTAAGTTTGCATAAATGTACTTTTATTAATAAAAAAAGATTTTAGGGAATATTATTCCCTGTAAAGTGAAATTATAAGAATTAACTTGAATTTAATAAAAATATGAAAAGATAAACCTAAATCAGCATATTCCTTTCACTTTTAGAAAATAAAGATTATTCAATTATTTCAGCAAATGCAAAATTTCTTCGGGTAGAGTTAACTCTAATTTTAACTTCATCGCCTACTTTGGCGCCTGAAACAAAGACCACAAAACCTTCGATACGTGCAATTCCGTCTCCGTCTCTGCCGGTATCTTCAATCTTAACATCATATTCTCCGCCTTCTTTAATAGGGGCAGAATTATCTCTATCGTTGTTGTAATTATCTCCAAACAAATGTATCACTTCCAATTTTTTGCCATAAGGCAATATTCTATTGATTTTCAAAGCATATAAAGTAATGCATGTAGATTTTAATTTTTTGGCCATTTTTTATTTATTTTCTAAAATTTTGCTTATTTCCACGGTATCAATTATTATATTTATTGTTGGGATTTTACGATATTCACTTCTTTTCTTAGTATTCTGGAGATGAGCATAATCAGGATGATACTGAACATGTAAACCACAATGATTATAATCATCACCTCGTATGGCTTTTCAACCACGTAAATTAAAAGGAAATTTATCCTGTTTATTGACACTCTAACCTAAAAAAGTTATAAAAAAATAAGGGCTCAAATTAGCCATCATTTTTTTCGGGTTTTATAGTTTCAATATCTAAGGGGATTAATCACTTATAATTTTTTATTCTTTATCAAAGTTTTCCTACCCCAAATAATAAGAACCACCACCACTGTGGCCAAAATCAATATCATGTAAAAGAGCAGGGCGCTTTGAACTTCAAAAACTGGGAACAGGATAAAGGTAGATAAATTCAAAGAGGTATGGAAAATTAAAACAGCCAAGATACTCCTTCCGGTATTATTGTATATCCAGGTAAATAAGATGGACATCAAACTCATGGTAATAAGAGCTCCTATAAATAAGGATAGGGCCACGCCGTATTGTGGTCCGGCAGCACCAGCACCAAAATTTAGGGGAAAGTGCCAAACCGCCCATATCACTCCCAGGATGATACTGGAAGTTAGTGCGCTGCGGGTTGATTGGAGCCGGTCCAGAGCATACCCCCTCCATCCAAATTCTTCCTGAAGGGGACCTCCTAAAAGTAACAGGTAAAAGAACCAGAAGACGATAAGCCATGGTTCATAAAAAATACTCAATCCCGGCAGGGGATCTCCCAGAAATGAGGCTATGAGTAGTGAAACCCCTGTAATAAATGGCATCAGTAATAAAATAGGTAAAAACCATATTTTATGAAATTTGTAGTCTACTCCTCTTTTTAATAATTTAAAAACGCCATCTTTACCATTATTGCGGTAGGTTAGTAAAAATGCTGCTACAAATGGACCCCAGGCACCTAAATTAAATGGGCCCAAGAAAAAGTCAGCTAAAATGGAGGGAAATGGTATGCCCTGACCAATTAAAATAGGGGGTATCCAGAAAAACCAGGAAAAAATAAAGGTGATTATAAAAAATAAATACAAATTCCGTTTTTCAGACATCTGCACAGGATTATAGGGTTCTGTGTTAGTTGAATTCATGAATATTATTTATTTAATTTAATATTATATAATTATATTCAGGATTGGTGGATAAATATAATTCAAAGTAAGAGGAAAATCTTATTTTTCTATATTTTTTTCTTAAATAACTATTTTTTTAATGGGTGTATTGTTTAATTTGAACGAGAAAAATTTAAAAATACTTTTTAGGATAATCTTATCACAGTTATATATCTTAATTTAAGATTAAATTATTAGGTATCTATTCTTCTAATAAATGACAGATACCAGCTACCCGGGATAAATCCAAAATAAATGCCACTCCTTTTCCAGGAGTTTCCAGTTCACCTTTTTTAACCACAGAATCAAAAACATGATCTACCATAGAATCTTTAATAATAATCATTACTACTTCTTTTTCTGGTTCAATTGGAACACCTAAAAATTTACCATGCTCATGGATACTGGTTCCACGGGCATAATATATGGTCCCGCCTTCTGCACCTGCTTCACGAGCCAATTTCATAATAAAACTTCCACGTCCAGCTTCTACAATAACGTATATTAATTTAAACCCAGAACAAGAATTTGCTATCATTTAGTTTCACTCCTTTTTATTAGAATTCCTAAGCAAAGCATGAATATTATAGGAAACATAGCCACCAGACCCACGGTGCCCAGTCCTAAAAAACCAGAAAATTCACCATTTAAGCCTATGGCCAAACTGGTCATGATAGGTAGCACAAAGGTAACCACCACTGGGCCAGTGGCCACCGCCCCGGAATCAAAGGCAATAGGGATAAAATCCCTGGGACTTACCAGGGCTAAGATTATTATTAGTAAATAACCAGGTATGATTATCAGGGCTAAGGGTAAATTAAAATAAATTCTTAAAACGGAAAATAAAAGGGCAACACCCACCCCTAGAGCAATACTCATAATCATTATATTTTTTTTAATATAACCAGATGATACTTTCTCTACTTCATAGACAAATACATTAACCGCTGGTTCGGCCAGTATGGCAAATATCCCTAAAATAAGAGCGAATATAATAACCCAGTAATAATCTAATGTTGATAAAAAACTACCAATCTGGGTCCCCATGGGTATTAAACTTATTTTTGCCCCGAAAAAGAAAAAGAAAAACCCGATGATGGTCAGGAATATGCCGGAAATAATATCCCCTATATTTTTAGGAATTTTTTTCAATATTAAAACCTGGAATATGAAAAAAAGTATTAAAACCGGGGATATGGCTTCTATAACCTCTAAGAATGCTTCAGCAGCACTCATGATAAGCATTATACTCCTCCCCTAATTAAGCCCCAGATTAGTATGGCCAGTATGGGACCAATAGAACCAATAGCCATTATTCCAAAACCAGATTCCATTCTATCTCTTCCACCCAGAACTGACGCAATACCCACCCCTAAGGCAATTAAAAAAGGCACAGTCATAGGTCCAGTGGTTACAGCCCCCAGATCAAATGCTTTGGATATGAATTCATTATTCACCAATAAGGATAGTATAATGGCCGTAATGTATCCGGGTATTAGAATGTACTGGATAGGGAAATCAATCATGCTCCTTAAAACTGCTAATAAAGTAAATGCACCTAATCCCAGAGAAGCTATGAATATTAATTCCAGTTGAGTGATATTTAATGTGGTTATCTGACCTATTTGAAAAGCAACCAGTCTGACATCTGGCTCAGCAATGGTCAAAGTTAGACCTAATAAAAAAGCAAATAATAATATCAGGAAAAATGCTCTTTTTTCAATAAAAGAAGCACCTAAATTTTCTCCCAGGGGCAATAATCCTTTTTTAGCGCCTTGTATAAAGAAAGTAAATCCTAAAATTGTGAATAATAATCCGATAATAATGGTTATAAAATCACTTAAAGGCATTTTAATAAAAAATATTTGGAAAACCAGGATTAGAATAATAGCTGGTAAAAGGGATTTCAAAGTGGCCTTCAACTCTTTTTTTAAATCTTCAAGATGCATAGATTTCACAGTTCGTATTTTTAATAATATACTATTAGTATTTATTGACTATAAATCTTTTTTTGAATCAATCAACCTGCATGAAAATCTAATTCTAATAATAAAAGTTTTTTAGATAAAATCAGGAATATATACTAATAAAATATGTTAAGATGCCAAGGAAATAGTTCCTCCTGGAATTCATAAATTGGCCCCACATGATAAAATACTCCCCCAGATTATATTTTTTTTTTAATAATATTAAAAGTTGACTAATATGTAATAATTTTATAAAATTTATATGATAAAATAAACTTTAATTAAATAAAAAATAGAAATCATATTAAGTAATTGTATATTAAATTTAAACAAACAATAAAAAAGGGTTTAATGGTCTAAATGGCCGATAAATTTCCTAGACATATTTTTTCTTTTTAGATACCCATTTTTCGATTTCAATTAAGATAAAACCTGGGAGGGCGAATAATACGATTAATGGCCACCAACCTAAAGGTATGGCTGTTGTTCTAAATATGAGTTCCAATGGTTGGAAATATATAATCAGCATAAGGGAAGTTAAAATTGCGGTTATACCCAGTATCAACCATTTATTAGAGAAAGGGCTGAAAGTAAAAGCTGAATCATATATTGATCTGGCAGTGAGGAGGTAAAATACATGGACCAGTATAACTGTGGCAAAAGCTGCACTTTGGGCCTGTTTTATTAGTAATTCATTAAGAGGATTTAGGCCAGGCAGTCCGAATATAAGAAATATGGATAATGCTCCAAAGGCCATGGACAGGGAAACTATACCAACTTTTCTTAAGAATAAATGATTAATTATCTGTTCTTTAGGGTCTCGAGGAGGATATTTAAGTAATCCTAGTTCTTTAGGTTCCTTGATTAATGGTAAAGCCAAAAATAACGAGTCAAAAAGGTTTATCCATAGAATTTGTACCGGTTCTAAGGGTAAGGTCACTAAAAAAAGAGCTATGAATGGGGTTAGTATTACCGAGCTCAAAATTATTAGCCCCTGTCCTCCGTTGGCAGCCAGAGAATAAAGTATAACTTTTCGTATGTTTTCAAAGATGTACCTTCCCTCTTCAATGGCCTTAACAATACTGGCAAAATTATCATCAGCTAAAACCATATCCGATGCTTCTTTACTCACGTCTGTCCCAGTTATTCCCATAGCTATACCTATATCTGCCGCTTTTAAGGCTGGAGCATCATTAACTCCATCTCCAGTTACGGCCACAATTTCTCCCTTTTTTTGTAGCTGGGTGGTTATGGTGTATTTATGTTCCGGGGCCACCCTAGCGTACACTGAAACTTTATCCACAGTCTCGTAAACCTGTTCATTGCTCATTTTTGATAATTCTTTACCAGTAATTATGGTTTTCTCCCCTGAACCAATACCTAAATACTGGCTAATGGCCCTAGCAGTTAAAGAATGGTCACCGGTAATCATAACCGTTCTTATACCAGCACGTCTGGATTTTTGGATAGCATCCATTACTTCCTCTCGAGGAGGATCCATCATTCCCTGCAGTCCTAAAAAAATTAGATCCTCCATATCTTCCTTGTGGATTTGGCTTTGATTAGATGGTACTGATTTATATGCAAAACCCAGTACTCTTAAGGCATCTTTTGCCAGACTATCTGCCTCCAGAGAAATTTTATTGGGTTTTATAGGTTGTATTCCTCCCCGGATGAGCTGTTTTTTGCACATTTTCAATATCTTTTCTGGGGAACCCTTGAAATAGATTATATTCTCATTATTACCTCGATTGAGAGTGGCCATAAACTGGTTTTTTGATTGGAATGGTATTTCATCTAACCTGTCAGATTTTTCCATTATATTGGCCTTGTAGGCCGAAACAATTAATGCACCTTCGGTAGGGTCTCCTATAACTTTATAATTATCGTCCTTAACTAAAGAAGCATTATTGCATATTAAACCAGCCTGAAGGGTTTTAATAAGTTCTTCTCCTTGATTGGATGTCTTAATAACTTTTTCATTTAAGAGAAAGTCTCCCTGTGGTTTATATCCTTTCCCATTAACCTGGTAAGTTATATCTCCACAGTAAACCATTAAAACTGTCATCTGGTTTTTAGTAAGTGTACCGGTTTTATCAGAACATATTACGGTGGTGTGACCCAGGGCTTCAACTGAGGGCAATTTTCTTATGAGCACGTTTCTACGTGCCATTTTTTTTACTCCAAAAGCCAGGGTTATGGTTAGAACCGCAGGTAGTCCCTCAGGAATAACGGCCACGGCCAGTGAAGCAGATGCCATAAATGAATAAATAAACCCATAACCCAACCAGAAAGATAATGCGAAATTCACCAAAGCAATAATCAGAATAATTATCACCAGGATCTCGGTGAATCTCTCTATTTTTTTCATTAAAGGAGTCATTATGTGATGAGTTTCCTTCATGATAGTGGCGATTTTACCCATCTCGGTTTTATCACCGGTAGCCACCACCACTCCCTGTCCTGAACCCTGGGTGATAAAGGTACCACTGAAGGCCACCGATTTTTGATCAGCGGGAGTAAGATCCTCTGTAGTAATATATTTAGAATTTTTAGGCACCGGTAGGGATTCTCCGGTTAAGGAGGCCTCATCAGCATGTAAATTTTTGGAGCGAAAAATACGTAAATCTGCTGGTATTTTGGTTCCACTTTCCAGTAGTACTATATCACCAGGAACCAGTAGCTTGGATGTTATGGTTACTTTTTCCCTATTACGGAGTACCTGGCACTCGGGGACCAGCATTTTCTCCAAAGATTCAATGGAAGATTCTGCTTTTCCTTCCTGGATAAATCCGATAGTGGCATTGGCAATTACCACACCTAAAATAACTGCCACATCTATTAATTCACCCAGTAAAGCAGTCACCATGGCTGCAACAATTAAAACATAAATCAGGGGATTATTAAATTGTTTTAGAAGTCTAAATAAAGGACTGATTTTTTTAAAGGTTATTTCATTGGACCCGTATTTAGCTAGTCTTTTTTGGGCTTCTTTGGAGCTAAGACCTTCTTCACTTGATTTCAAGATTTCAAAGGTTTTCTCCGCAGATAACTGGTACCATTCGGTTTTTATAGACATTAATAATATTTTGTTAAAATAAGATTATATAATTTATTAAATTTTAATAAGTCTTTTATTCAAATTTTTGACCTTATTTTCTTAGTATTTTTAATAAGTCTTTTATTCAAATTTTTGACCTTATTTTCTTAGTACTCTGGAGATGAGAATCATCAGGATGATACTGAACATGTAAACCACAATGATCATGGCCATCACCTCGTACTGATAACTGAAGTTGGCAAGGGCCACCACAAAGGCGGCTGACGAATTTCTAATAGCAGTACCCATACCCAACACGGATCTGGTGCTGGAGGAAGGGCCACCCAATAAATATCCCGTTACAAATGCACCTAATATAAAAATTATGGCTGCCATCAAGGCCCCAGTACCGAATACTGTCAAAAAGTCCTGGTAGTTAAGGCCCAGATAAAGAATTACCACCAGAACTATAAATATGCTGGATAACTGGTTAAAAATAGGTTGAATTCTAGTAGCTATTTTATTATATTTTGATTTTATGGTTGTTCCTATGATTAATGGTAAAAATATCAGGGCTATCAGGGAACTGGCTATAGCTAATGGATTAACAGAAACACCAGGTAATAAAAAGGAAAGCATGAGGGGCAGGTAGACCAAAGTCACCAGGGACAATATGATCATCAGCCCTGTCGCAAAGGCCATATCCGCTTTTATTAGCTGAACTATTTTCAACATGAATGGTGATCCGGCCCCGGCAGCCATTAAAATCAAACCAATGGCCAGGCCCTCGGGTAGGGGGATAAGCTGCAGTATAATGTAAGTTATAATGGGAAGTATTAAAAAATTGGCAGTTAAAGACTTTAATATTAGGCCCTTATCTTTTAATGGTTCTAAAAATTGTTTAGGAAGAAACTTAAGTCCCATGGATAACATGGTGGTCACTATGTAGATTAAAATGCATAAATTGGCCAGTTGCTGTAAGATGACTTCCATGAAATAGCTCCATTATATTAATTATGATTTGATTTCAAATAAAATAAGTTTATGGTAATTAATTAGCACTCTAAATGGAATAATCTATCATAAGCAATTTCATTCTTAATATGAAAATTAATGGGTTTTTAATAAATTTTACTTCACTAATCATGACTTTATTTAAAAAAGATAATTCTAAGCCCCATAGATTTTTTTCCAAGGCTTGGTGCTTGGTATTTTTACATTATAAATCGTTTTATGAGCCATAGTTGTGCTGATTAATGGTAAAAATATGGTAGATTTAGTGGTAATACGACCATAATAGTCAATTTTTAAATAGGAAAGTTTATATTTTTACTTTAATAATATCATTCATGGTGTAATTTACATCATATTGGGGGAAACATAATTAATTTATTTTAAGATATTTTTGCTCCTCTAAATTACTTAATAACTAAGTTTTATTTATTTTTAAACTTAAGTTTATTAAATTTAACTTCATTTAATAGCTGTAAAAGGAGGTGAAAAAGAACGTGACAAGCAAAATAAGTTCATCATTCAAAATAACTAAAGCTTTACTACCAGTGCTGCTATTAACCTTAGCTCTGGGTTTTGCTGTTGGTATTAACGATGTTTCAGCTGCTCCTGGAGATGCTATCTATGTTAATGATACTAGTGGAAACGATGATAATGACGGTTCGGATTGGACCACGGCCAAAAAAACCATCAAAAACGCAACAGGATCTGTTAATGTTAATGGAATAGTAAACATAGCCAACGGACAATACAACGGAACCAGTAACACAGGAATCACTATTGATAAGAATATGACTATTAATGGTGAAAGCCAAACCGGTACTATAATAAATGGAACCGGAATCAACTGGATATTCTTTGTAAACCCTGGAATAAACCTCACACTAAACAACCTAACAATAACCAACGCAACTGGATCAGATGGTGCTGCTATCCTCAATGATGGTGGTAGTGTCTCTGTGACTGATTGTAGTTTCACAAGTAATACCGCAACTAATTATGGTGGTGCTATCCTCAATGATGGTGGTAGTGTCTCTGTGACTGGTAGTAGTTTCACAAGTAACACTGCAGGGTATGGTGGTGCTATCCTCAATCAGGATGGTGATATTTCTGTGACTGATTGTAGTTTCACAAATAACACTGCAAATTCTGGTGGTGCTATCAACAATAATTATGGTGGTAGTGTGTCTGTGACTGATTGTAGTTTCACAAGTAACACAGCAAATTCTGGTGGTGCTATCTACAATGGCATTGGTAGTGTGTCTGTGACTAACAGTAGTTTCACAAGTAACAGTGCCTATTATGGTGGTGCTATCTACAATGGTATTGGTAGTGGTGGTAGTATTGTGACTGTGACTAATAGTAATTTCATAAGTAACACTGCAGAGTATGGTGGTGCTATCTACAATTATTACAGTAGTACTTTCTCTGTGACTGATAGTAGTTTCACGGATAACACTGCAACTAATTATGGTGGTGCTATTAACAATTATGGTAGTGTGTCTGTGACTGATTGTAGTTTCACAAGTAACACTGCCCAGTATTATGGTGGTGCTATCATCAATTATTACAGTAGTACTTTGTCTGTGACTAATAGTAGTTTCACAAGTAACACTGCCCAGTATGGTGGCGCTATCTACAATAATGGCGCTACTTTATCTGTGACTGATAGTACTTTCACAAGTAACACAGCAAATTATGGTGGTGGTGCTATCCTGAATAGTGGTACTTTATCTGTGACTAACAGTAGTTTCACAAGTAACGCTGCAAGTTATGCTGGTGCTATCTACAATTCTGGTACTGTGACCGCGAATTTCAATCGTATTGTGAATAACTCACCTACAGCCATACAAAATGATTTAGGATCTGTTGATGCCAAATATAACTGGTGGGGTTCTAATAATCCCGACTTCACAACTTTAATCGTTGGTAATGTCGACTATAATCCATGGTTATACATGACTCTTCAGACGAACCCAACAAATATTGAACAGGGTGAAACTTCTACTCTAACTGCAAACTTCAACAATGCCTTTGATGGAACTACGATTACTCCATTAAACCCAGATAATGGCCATATACCAGACAAAACACCAGTAACCTTCAACACCGATCTAGGAAGTGTTGGATCTAAAACCATAAACAAAGAAACAACGGATGGAATAGTAACTGCTACTTTAACTGCCGATGAGACTGCGGGAATAGCACACGTTAATGCGGTGACTGATAGTCAAACCGTATATACTAATGTGACTATTAATCCTAAATCTACCCAATCCAGTCTGTACCTGACCATAACACCAAGTAAAACTAATCCAATGGTTGGTGAAACAGTAATCTACACCTTGAAAGTTGGTAACAAAGGACCAGACACTGCAGAAAACGTGGTAATGACCTATGTTGTCCCTGAAGGTTTAGAATTTGCTGGAGCTAATGTGGACAATGGAACCTATACCTACGACACTAAGACCCATACTATAACTTGGACTATTGGTGATGTGCCGGTAGGCGACCCTTACATGTGGTTATCCCTCAAAGTACTAAGCAGTGGAACCTATTTAATCAATCCTCTACTATCAACAAGTACCAACGACCCAACACTAAACACCAATACACAAAGCTTAACTGTAAATGCAGCAGCAACAACAAACAACAACACTAATAACACAGTAAATGCAGCAACTAACACCGTAACTATGCAAGAAACAGGAATACCATTAATAGTGCTAATAATGGCCTTATTTATGGTAATAGGTGGATTAGTAAGTAGTAAAAAATAATTTTACTTTTTTTTTTTTTTTTTTAGTTATTATAGGTTATAAATTAATAAATTATTATTTATACACTAGTGATGCTCGATATTGATGCCTGTCCTTGGTTTTGGATTAATATTATTAATACTCTCAAAGTCATTTTTTTATAGGAAGTTTATATTTTTTATTTTATTTTACTGTAATAATCATGCCTGATTTGATTTAAGCATATAGAATCATCATATCAAATCAGTAATCGATTATCAAAAGGCTATTTAAATATAGAATCATCATAGGGTCCTTTAAATACCAATAATTAAATAGAAAATTATATTTACATTCTCGTTAATTATTACATAGGATGTTTTAACATCTGATTTGGGGGGAACGTGACTAATTTTTATCTTAGTTAGTTTTTCTCCTCTAAATCATTTAATATCTAATTTAAGGCCTAATGGGTCTTGATTTGAGAGATTAAATTCAATTTTATAATCATTTAAAAGGAGGTGAAAACGTGAAAAAACAATTAATAATAATTACACTAATTACTCTGTTTGCTATAATCTCTGCCAGCGCAGTATCGGCTGCGGACACCAATAACACTACTCTACCTGACCCTTTAAATACTCGAACCGAAATCAGTTACATTACTATTCAATCTGCTATCGACGATCCATTAACCCTTGATGGAGACACCATTGATGTGGAACCAGGGACTTACAATGAAAACGTGGTGGTAAACAAGAACCTAACTATTAGAGCCACAGGCCCTAACACCATAGTCAATGGTAGTTTCACCATAACTGCCACTGGAAGCGGTTCTACCATACAGGGATTTACCATTAACAATGCTACAAAAACAAATGTATTCAGTGAGAACTTTGACAGTGTAAGTGCTCCAGTATTACCTTCTGGATGGGCCATGCAAGTAGTAAACTGGCCTTCAGGCAATATGCCCAACTGGGAAACTAATGTGGGTACAAGGCATCCTTCAGGAGTCGCCGCACACAGCGGTTCTAATCTGGCCTACTTTAACTCATGGTCTGTAGCAGATTTTAAATCAGCTCGTTTATACCGTACCACGGGACTCGATTTTAGTGGTTTAAACAGTGCTGAACTTTCCTTCTGGATGTATCATGATGTTGGTTATTTTGGTGCTTCTGACAGAGTTCAATTACAGGTTTCCACTGACGGAGGACTAACCTGGAATAATGTGGGATCTGATATTAACCGTGATGATGGGTCCATTGGCTGGAAACAACACTCCATATCTATCAGTTCTTACACTGGCCAGAATGACGTGCGTATCGGATTTTTAGGCATAAGTGGATTTGGAAATGACTGCCACATCGACGATATAGAAGTAAAAACTGGTGTAACATCAGAAACTAATGGGATCTATGTCAATGGGGCATCTTATGTCACCTTAACAGGAAATACCATTAATGGATTTAATGCCGGGAACGGAATTTATCTAAATTCTGCCAACTACAACACCATTAACCAGAACACCGTCAATAATTGTGTAAATGGAATCTACACCTATGCCTCAAACAACAACATAATCTCAGAAAACACTGTTTCTAACAATGCTAATGTAGGAATTTTTATTACAGAAACCTCCACTGGCAATAATATAATCAACAACATCGCTAAAAACATGAATGGATATGGTATTTATTTAAACAGATTCTGTGATAATAACAACATAGAAGGCAACCATATAACAACCAGCTCTTTGGATGGGATTACCATAGGAGCTTCCACTGGAAACACCATAAAAAAGAATTTCATCGCCTACAACAATAAATACGGGATATGGAGTAACTACTACGGCAACATCATAACCGAAAACACCATTATCAACAATTATAGGGGAATAGGTCTTAACAACTACCTGGAAAACGGCCAAGCCGAAACCATCCTTTTTAACAGGATAGTCAACAACATTGAATACAATTACATTAATCTGCAACCACTCAGCCACGGACTACCAGCTGTATCCTACAATTGGTGGGGAAGTAACTCTCCAGATTCTTCCAAGATATCTGGACTAGGAACATTCGGCCCATGGATATTCATGACCATCAACGCTACCCCGGATACCATTAAAAACGGCCAAACTAGTTTAGTAACAGTTAGTTTCAACAATGCAGCCTTCAGTAGTGACAATATTGTACCACTGGATCCTGCTAATGGACACATACCTGATGGAATGCAAGTGACTTTCAACACTGATTTAGGTAGTATTGGCTCTAAGACCATAGACAAACAAATAGTTAATGGTATTGCTATGGCCACCCTAACTGCTGATGAAACTGCTGGAATAGCCCATTTAAATGCTGTGAGTGATTATCAAACCGTATACACAAATGTGACTATTATTCCAGTTTCCAGTCTTTACCTTAATGTTACTACTGATAAGGCCAACCCGGTGGTTGGTGATACAGTGGTGTACACTCTAAAAGTCGGTAACAAAGGACCAGATACTGCAAAAAACGTGGTAATGACTTATGTAGTCCCTAAAGGTTTGGAATTTCCAGGGGCCAAAGTAGATGTAGGAAGTTACACCTATGATGCGACCACCCGGACGGTGACCTGGACTATTGGTGATGTGCCGGTAGGCGATCCATACATGTGGTTATCCCTCAAAGTTACAAGTGCAGGAAGCTATCTCATAAACCCCCTACTATCAACCAGTACCTACGACCCAACACTAAACAGTAATACACAAAGTTTAACTTTCAATGCTGCAGCAACACCAAACAACAATAATAACACTAACAACAACACTAACACTAATAACACAGTAAATGCCGCAACTAACACCGTAACCATGCAAGAAACAGGAATGCCATTAGTAGCTCTACTACTAGCTATCCTAATGATAGCCGGTGGAATAATTGGAACCAAAAAATAAAACAACCCTTCCCTTTTTACTTTTTTTTTAATATAATATGACATCAAGGCTATTTTTTTTAGAAAATAAAAAGAATAAAAATCTATATTAATATTAGTTCTAAAGATTAGTTCTAATTCAAGGCCTTTAAAATAACTTTTTTTAATAAATAAATATATTTCATTCAAAGGCCAAATAATATAAAAGGTTTTTATTTATGACATACCGTTTAATTCTTGCCACTATCCCCAATATTCACAAATCTGAAGAAATATACCAGTTACTGGATCGCTACGAGGTACTTTCCATATGGCATTATACTCTGGAAGGAGGTGCTATGCTTTTCCATATACTTATACGCAGGGAAAAGACAGAAGCCATCATGAACCTCCTCCAAAAAAATTGTCAAGATGAAGAAGGCTTTAGGATGATTTTACTTCCAGTAGAGGCTTCAATACCTTTACCAGAAACCCCAGTACGGATATTGCCAGTGGATGAAGAGGAAAAAACTCTCTCTGGCCTACTGGATCGTTTGGAATCTCCTAAATTGGTAGATAGATTAAGCAGGCATGAAATTTATGCAGACATCGCTGATTTAAGTCAGATATCCCGTATTTATCTTTTACTTATAGTTCTCTCAGCATTAGTAGCCGCCATCGGTATTATAAATAACAATGTAGCGGTGATTATCGGGGCCATGGTGGTGGCTCCCATGTTAGGGCCCAATGTGGCCTGGGCTCTGGGTAATGTATTGGGAGATTCTAAACTGGAAAAAGATGCCTTGAAAACTTCGATAGTGGGGATATTAACTGCCCTAATGGTCGCATTTATGATTGGTATGGTTTTTCCAGTAGATACTACCGTCCCAGAACTGCTACTTAGAACTAGAGTGGGTTTGGGAAGTGTTACCCTAGCACTTTCTTCAGGGATTGTGGGAGCACTATCATTTATGGTAGGTTTTAGAACCACTCTAGTAGGGGTAATGGTTGCTGTGGCTTTAATGCCTCCTCTGGTAAGTTCTGGTATTCTTTTAGGATCTGGAAACTTTGAACTGGCCAATGGGGCACTGTTGCTTTTTATGGTGAACCTGGTTTCGGTGAATCTCACTGCTTTATTAACTTTTAAAATATGGAAACTGAAGCCGCTGGATAAAAAAATAAGAAAAAAAGCACAAAAAAATACCTTGTTGGCTGTAACTTTTCTTATAGTTGTATTAATGATTTTAATATTTTTAATTCTACTTAGAAGAGGAGTTTTTAATGTTTTTATTCTTTAAAATTCATTTTTTGTGGATTGTTGTGTTTTTAGGGTTAATCATTGTCTTTAAATTTAATATAATTTTTTATATAAGTAGAAAATGGTTTGAATATACTTTTTAAATTAAAATCATATTTAAGGAAGGAATAATTTGAAATTGAGGCATTAACAGTTTCTAAAATCAAAGATGAATGGAAACCTGCACAAGGTGAAAGTTTTGATATTAAGGGACCTTAATATTTGCCATATGGCTATTTTTTTTTAGTAATCATCATAGCGTCCTTTAAATACTCAAAATTAAATAGAAAATTATATTTATATATTACTCAATATTATTGATAGAAGTTTTTAAATTTTATTGGGGGGAACATGGCTAATTTTATTTTTAAAGAAGCATATTTTCTCCTCTAAACATTTAATATCTCATTTTAAAGACTTATTTAATAAAAGAAATGAATTTAATCAATTTTGTATAATAAAAGGTAAAGGAGGAAAAATGTGAAAAAACATGTAATAATTGCCCTAACAGTTTTTTTAATGACTATCACGCTTTGCGGTGCAGTATCTGCTAATGTTGATCCAAATGATGTTAAATATGTATCAAATACCGGTAATGATGATAACAACGGAAACGAAACCAACCCATATTTGACCATTGGTAAAGGTATAACTTCGGTTAATCCTAATGGTACAGTCAATGTGGCCGATGGAACCTACTATGAACGTCTTTCTATAAGTAAGAATGTTAATCTGGTGGGCCAAAGCCAGGAAAACACCATACTCGATGGAAACAACACCGGACGGCCCCTAACTATTAATACTGGAGTAAACGTGAATATTAGTTTATTTACCATACAAAATGGTAAAGCTACAGGTCCTTATGCTTATGGTGGTGGGATCGTCAACAGTGGCAATTTAACTCTCAATAACTGTACAGTAAAAAACAACAAAGCTAATCCCACGGGTTTTTATGGATCCAGTTATGGTGGTGGAATCTACAACTCCGGAAACATGACCATAAAAGGGAGCACCATTGAAGGGAATGTGGGCACAGGTTACTATGCTTATGGTGGTGGAATAAATAATGACGCTATCATGTTGATTGAAGATAGTATAATTCAGAACAATTTAGCTGTCAGTTCTTCTGATGAAGCTATGGGTGGTGGAATCTACAATGAAGACATGCTAACCATCATTAACAGTTCTATAATTTCCAATACTGCCCAGAGTAACTATCCAGATGATGCATATGGTGGTGGAATTGTCAACTATCAGGGAACATTGATTATGGATAACAGCAACCTGGAAAGTAACTTAGCAGCAGGTTATGACGCCTATGGTGGTGGAATCTACAGTTACTATGGTACCATGCACATTACTAACAGTAACCTTAATTACAACCACGCCTCTGGTTGGCAAACCTCCAGTTATGGTGGTGGAATCTACGTTAATAGTGGAAGTTTAACTTTAACTAACAGTAATATCAACCAAAACGCTGTAACTGGACAATCGGGATTTTCTGCTGTAGGTGGAGGAATCTACACCTCTGGAGCCACCGTGACAATCACGGGTGGAAGTATAAGTTCCAATACAGTAAACGGAGGAAATTCTGGTGGTGGTGGAATCAGTAATGGAGGTATAATGACCATAAATGGCTGTAACATCCAGGATAACACCGTCAGTGGTACTTCTTCTGCTAATGGTGGTGGTATCTACAACTACTACGGTAATACTCTGACAGTCAATGACTCAACTATCAAAGGCAACACCGCTAATTATGGTGGTGGAATCTACAATTACCAGAGAACTCTAAATATTACTGGATCCACTATTCAGGAAAACAATGCTACTTGGGGGGCTGGGATATGGAGTTCTGGAACCACAAGTATCTCTGATTCATTAATCAGTAGCAATATCGCATCTACTGAGGGTGGTGGAATCTACCTCTGGGGCAGTATTTTGACTGTTGTGGATTCAAATATATTCAATAACACCGCTATTTATGGTGGTGGAATCTCAAATTATGGCACTTTAACAGTTCAAGGCTCAGCTATCAATGACAACACAGCCCAGTTTGGTGGTGGAATCCACAACATCGACCGGGAAGTGATTCTGGATAACACCGAATTACTACGAAACACCGCAGCCGGTCTCGAAGTATCTGGAGCACGCGGAGGGGCCATTTTCAATCATAATGGTGCAGTGAATATCAATAACAGTAACATCGATAACAACACAGCTAATGCCATCAGTACAGACAGTTTTGGTGGAGGAGTCTACACTTATGGGGGCAGTTTAACAGCAACTAACAGTAATATCAATCACAACACAGCAACTGCTATTAGTAATGTATATGGTGGAGGAGTCTACACCTGCGATAGTGTTGTGACCATGAACTTCAACCGCATAGTGGGAAATTCCCCTACGGCGATCTTCCATTCCCTAGATTCATATGGCACTGTTAATGCCAATTATAACTGGTGGGGTTCTAATTATCCCGACTTCATTACTTTAATTAGTGGTGTTGTGGATTACAATCCATGGTTATACATGACTCTCCAGGCGAATCCTAATACTATCAAGCAGGGTGAGGTTTCTAATCTAACTGTTAGTTTCAATAATGCCTTTGATGGGACTACGTTTACTCCTTTAGATCCAATTGATGGCCATATACCTGACAAAACACCAGTAACCTTCAATACTGATCTAGGAAGTGTGGGATCTAAAACAATAAACAAAGAAACCATCAATGGAACAGCAACTGCTACTTTAACTGCTGATGAGGCTGCTGGAATAGCTCATGTTAATGCAGTGTCTGATAGTCAAACCGTGAACACCAATGTAACTATTCAATCGAATACCCCAACAACGGCCAAGGCCAGTATCAAAGGTGGGTTATACAATGTAAATAAAAATGTTTACCTGTCTATGAATAAACCTGGGAACATTTATTACACAAGGAATGGGTCCACACCAACCAATGCTAGTACTAAATACACTGGTTACTTGACCATATCCTCTAGTACTACTTTGAAGTTCATTGCGGTGGGTAGTGATGGTACATCTTCACCAGTTTACACTGAAAAGTATGTGATTGATAAAACAGCTCCCAAGGTAACAGTTACAACTCCCACCAATAAGGCTACGAGGTTTTCTACAACTTCAACTATTGTTATAAAATTCAGTAAAAACATTAAAACAAGTATCAACTGGTCTAAAGTATACATTAAAAACTTGAAAACAGGTAAAAAAGTATCAATCAAAAAATTAATCAGCGGAAATAAATTAAATCTCAAAATGATTTTCAAAAGGTATTATAATACCTGGTACTCAGTTTACATACCCGCAGCAGCCATAAGTGATCTAACAGGAAACAACATGGCCAAAGTATACACATTCAAATTCAAAACAAGAAGATAAAATGCCTTTAACTTATCTTTTTAAATAATATATACCCTATTTTTTTCTTTTCTTTTTTTAAATCTGCTGTGAAATTATAGTAATAAATTAAATATATGAATACCATTAATAAGCCTTATACTGGCATTATTCATGAGTATGTGGATGGGTAAGTAGTAAAAAATAATATACTTTTTCTTTTTTTAAATAGAATTAAAATGTTTTTATTTGTAAAATAAACCTCTAATTTTAGTTAAAATCACTAATTTGTTCATATTGATCAGATTATTTTCGATTTTAACATATTATTCCAAAAGATCAGTAAATTACCAATTCACCAATTGCCAATGATACGTTAACTATACCAACAATAATACAACCGTAACTCTATAAAATGAGTACAAAAAAGCTAAATTAAAAGTAACTAAAAAAGTTCAAAACAAAGAGCAAAAGAAAAACAACAACAATAAGTTTTTCTTTTTTATTTTTAATAACCTTAATCTAATAAAAGGAATATATTAATATTATAGATATGCAAATTGTACGGCATAGGAGTATCTTATTATGGTTGATAATCAAAAAATGAATATTCCTGTTTTTATTACCGAAGAAAAAAATACTTTTGTGGTTTTCTGTCCATCATTTCATGTTATAAATCAGGGCAGTACTGCTAAAGTAGCTATTTATAATCTAAAAGAAGGATTTGAACCATACTTCTTAGAAAAGGATCTTAAAAAGGTTTATAATTTTACTGATTTTAATTAAATATATTTTTATGTTTTTTTTAAAAATACTTAATAACTAGTAAGAACAATATATTGATAGCAGATTGTTAACAAAATATAATATCATGGTTTTAAAATTTAAGGAAATCTCGTAATATTATAATTTTAACCATAAAAATCCTTTTAATAATTATCATTATTCAATTCATGTTTTATAGTATAGATTGTATTCTATTGTTTATATTAATCACTAACTAAGTTATTATTCCCCAAAAATTGATTAAATGCGTTTATAACTGCATTATTGACATATTCTTTAAAATTTATAGAATTATCACGGTTATAAAAATATAACAATAGTCAAAGGTACTGCAAAAGTAACCAGAAAATCAAAGGTGAAAATATGAAAATTGTTGATGAATTGGCTGGTAAATCTGTAATTGACGAATCCGGAGATCAAGTAGGAATTGTAAAAGATATAGAATGGGATTTTGCAACAAACAAAGTGAAATCTATTATTTTACAAGAAGCAGGAATATCTGCTAAGATTGGTCTAGGTGATAAAAAAATAGTACCCTATGAAATGATTGAAGTTATTGGAGATACAGTTTTAATAAAAGGAAGAGTTTTCAAGACTGAATAATTTGTCAATTGGATTTTATCAATATCAAAATTTGGAGTGATTATTATGGTTAATAAAAAAGATGTGAATGAAAAAGTGGACGATATAAAATCAAGTGCATCAGATAAAAAAGAGGATGTGAGTAATAGAATAAACGAAATAAGTGAAGATAGCAAAGAAAAGTCTGATAAACTTCAAAGGGATACTAAACATAAAGTGGATGATATAAAATCAAGTGCATCAGATATGAAAGATGATGTAAGTAATAAAATAAACGAAATAAAAGAAGATACCCAAGATAAAACGGAAGATTTGCAAGAAGAAGTTGAAAAAAAGAAAAACCAGACTGAAAACTTGTTAAATGACATAATGAATACTATTAAATCTAAACAAAGTGAAGTTGGAAAAACTCTATCTGATTACAAATCATCCCCCAAACCATCATTGGACGTTATTGAAACCACTGAGAATATAATTTTAAAAATTGACATTCCTGGTGTAAAAAAGGAAGATATTGATATTGGAATTGCCGGTGAAAGAATAGATATCATGGTAAAGTTCGAAGAGGAAATGGAAGGGGAAGACGTTAATTTCATTCAAAAAGAGAGAAGTTACGGCGAAACAAAAAGAACCATTAAACTTCCTTCAGAAATAAAAGTTAAAGAAGCATCAGCTAACTTTATAGACTCGGTTTTAACCATTAAACTACCAAAAATACAACAAGAAGTACATAAAATTAATATTAATTAATAAATGTGTGAAATATTGGGGATATTACATAAATGATTAAATAATATTTTTTTTTAAATAGGAGGATATTAAATGGCCAGTATTGCGGTTGTGGTTGAAGGGTTTATTTTAGCAATTATATTTACCGTAGTTTTAGCAATTCTAGGAATTGGATCGGTTATGGGATTGCCGGTGGCTCTATTTGGTTTTTTAATTGCAGGTATAATTGTGGGTTACATTTCATATGGTGATATTTTTGATGGAATGATTAATGGGGCACTTATGGGTGTTGCTGGGGCAATTATCTTGTGGTTATTGAGTTTATTCAAAGGCCAAATCGCGGCATTTTCTGCACAGTTGTCTAATTATGTTCCCTTAAACACACCACCCGAGATAATTTTGGTTATAGCTGTGGGCGCCATAGGTGCCGTGGTGGGATCTCTAATATCAAGATTCAATCACAGAAACCGAAGATATAGGAATGGAGATGAAGATTCTGATGAAAGGAATCAACGAAATCAAGACTATAGTAACAAAAAATGGAGAGACTGAAATACACTATTAATTACTAATATTAACTCTTATTAATAGCTTAATCAACTCAAAAAGGGTAAATATGAATAAAAACATTGATGCAATGTTAATAAATCCATATGATGAGAATGCATTGAAAAATGCACTGGGTTTTATAGCTCCGCCTATGAATCTCATGTACCTGGCCTCGTCACTGGAGAAGGAATCTTATTGCGTAAAAATAGTAGATGATGACCTACTTCAGCTGGGTTATGAAAATGTTTCTGAGATGGCAGAAAAGCTTAATCCACAAGTAGTTGGTGTTACGGCCACTACATCCACCATAAAAAGTGCATTGAAATATGTGGAAATGGTTAAAAAAATTCTACCTGAATCTTTAACGGTGATTGGTGGCCCTCATGCTACTTTTATGCCACTTGAAACATTAAATAGTTCTGGAGATCTGGATGTAGTAGTTATGGGTGAGGGTGAAGAGACCATGGTGGATATCCTAGATGAATCATTCCAGGAAGTTCCACAAATGGATAATGTTCCGGGAATTTTTTTCAGAGATCCCCAAACTCGAAATATAAAATCTACTCCTGAGAGACCTTTAATAAAAGACCTTGATTCTTTACCTTTTCCTGCTAGACATCTGGTTCCATTTGAATCTTATGCTGCTTCCAAAGAGCAAACTGGTGGAATAATAACCAGTAGAGGTTGTGTATATTCCTGCAACTACTGTTCATCATCACTTATTATGGGTAAAAAGTTCAGATCGCGCAGTCCTGATAATGTAGTGGATGAAATTGAAGAATTAATAGATAAATACCACATAAGGGATTTTGGATTCATGGACGACACATTCATGTTGAATAAAAGACGGGCCAATGATATTGCAGATGAAATTAAAACCAGAGGCCTGGATGTGAGTTTTGTAGCATCATCCCGTGTTGACCGGGTAGATCCAGGTCTTCTTCAGAATCTAAAAAGTTCAGGAATGAAAACCATATATTATGGTGTTGAATCCGGGTCGCAGCGTATTTTGGACCTGATGAAAAAAGGTATAAGTCTTAAAAACGCTGAAAATGCGGTTAAGATTGCGAAAAATGCAGGTTTAGAAGTATTGACTTCTTTTATCATAGGATATCCTGGAGAAACTAAAGAGGATATTAATAAAACAATTGATTTTTCTATAAAACTTGAACCTGATTATTGCCAATACTCTATATTAACTCCATTTCCCGGAACACCGATTTACAATGAACTTAAGGAAAAAAATTTAATAGATAATGAAGATTGGCAAGAATACACCGTCCTTAAGCCACTTTTGAAATACGATCAACTAGGTTTGAACAAGAAAATGGTGGAGAGAAAACTAGCTGCGGCCTACTTAAAATTTTATACTCGGCCTAAATATCTTCTTAACCATAGATATATGTTCAAAGTCATGTTGCAAACAGTTATGAGAAGTTTTATAATCCCTAAACTCAAGGGGAGTACAGGTAATGGTTGGTACCAAAACCTGGAATAAATTCATCAATTAGATTCTAATGGTTTATACATATTAAATTCATATCCGATTATTCCTATTTTGAATTTAGGATGTATAAATAATCTGAAATGTTAAATAAACAATAAGGAGGAATTCTATGGGAGAAAAAACAGATGAATTAAAAGGAAAAGTTAAACAAAAAGAAGGTGAAATTAAAGGAAAAGCTAAAGAATATGAGGGTGAGATTAAAGGGAAATCTAAAGAAATTGAAGGAAAAATAAAAGGTAAACTTCAAAAATAATTTAACCCTAAATAATGCATAATTAAAATAATTATTTATTTTTGAGATTTAAAAGCACGATATTGTTTTTTATACTCAAAAAACTTCTTAAATTACTTACTTATTTTGTATATCTTGAGAATTAGGTAATGATCCTAATGTGTTTTTTCTGTTCAATTAATCATCAAACTGCCTTTTTAAAATAATTATTTATATTAATATAATTTGTTTACCACGTCTATTTTCTTGAAATAGGCACCCAGGGTGAATTTTACTTGCGAGTCCAGGGCCGATTTGGTATCTGCTTCCAGGATATATGGGCCAGTGACCTTTTCGGTGTCGGTATCTTCTAAATTAATTTCTACAACGTGGATTTCTTTTCCATTGGCATCCTCTTTATTGGTGTAATTTTCCACATATATGGTTGCATTTTCAATTTCTTCTGCTTTATTTACTAAATCATAGACTTTCATAGCCATATTTATCACCTAATTAATGTTCTATAGAATTATTTATTTTCATGTGGTATAATACTGTGGAGAGCTTATGAAAAGTAATCATGGGGGATATGGACAAAATAATTAACCATAATTAAATTGTAGAATAGTTGATGATTTAAATTTAAAAATAAAGTAAAATAGTATAAATTGTCTGATTTATAATCATCTATTAATCGACTGTATAGAATTAAATTTGATAAAAAAGTCAATTATGCTTATTAAATTAGTCTTAATCTTAAAAATAGTTATTTGAGTAAAATAAAGATAGTAAAATGTTTAATAAATCATTAGAGTTAATTATATTTTATTTAAAAAGAAAATTATAGTTAAAATAGAAAAAGATCTATTTTAAACTCTTTTTTAATTTATTAAATTCTGCATCAGATAATACTGGTTCAATATCTTCTACGGAAATTGCTTCATCCACGTCAGCATAAACCATACCATTGGTTCTTTTGATAACCACCGGTTCTTTTAGTTTGTAAACTCTTAAAAGCCAAACAATGGTAGTATCAGCGTTCATATAATCATTTACATACTCATCAGTCCACATATGGTGCTTATTTATAGCTTCAATACTAGCGGCTGGTTTTTTAATTTCTTCTTCCACTTTGGCATAGTATTTGACTTCAAATTCAGGGCCTTCTATATCCGGTTTGGAATTTTTCTTGATGAAAGAATGATGTTTATCTTGGAAGCTGTCCAGGTATTTTTCATCATCCAGATATTCAATAGTAGGATAAAGTAAAAATTCTTTCAAAGTATTTTCATAGTTCCTAATTAAAATAGATTGTTTGCCCTGTCCTAAGGCCTCTACAGTTGCGTTTTTTTCTAATAGACAGTCTTGTATAGTTTTCATGGTTTTGCTCTTATAATTTTAAAAAGTATTATGGTATTTATACTTTGTTTTAAGACATTATAAATGATGTGTATATAAGTGGATTATTTGTGGGTAGAAAATGAAAAATATGGAAAAATAGTGAAATATTAATTGGTTAAATGGACTTTGATGAATTCAAAGAAGACGATAAAATGTTATAAAATAAAAAATCTACTTTAAGCCATTTTTATAATATTTTTTAATTCAGGAAGTCTATTATTAATAACTTCCCAAACAATATCCCAATCAACACTGAAATAGCGGTGTATAAGCCTATCCCTCATTCCAGCGATTTCTTTCCATTCAATTTCCGGATTATCTGCTTTAAAACTTTCAGATAAATTTTTAACGGCCGTCCAAAAATCGAAGATTTTTCGGGCATCGAAAATTCTTTGAATTTTTAACAGCTTCACCAATTATTTCTAGACTTCTTATAGATGCCCTTTGGAGAACAGGATTTTTTATGAAGCTATCAAATGAAATCTGGCTGAAGTTTTCTTCAATAAAAGTAATTTCATCAAGTATATGTCCTAAAAATAAATCGTCATCACTCACACCAGACAACCTCTTTTTCTACTGTAGATTTGATATAAGGACTCAAAGATTTCTCAGTGACCAGATCAACTTTTTTACTAAAAAGATCTTCTAAATAGAATATAAGGCCCATAAAATTGTGCAAAGTAGGTTTATCAAATTCAACTAAGATATCAACATCGCTTTCATCATTGGAATCACCACGAATCTGTGAACCAAAAATACCTATTTTTTTGACACTGAAATCTTCCTTAATATCATTTTCATGTTCTTTAAGGATTTGAATAAGATCATTCATTTATTTCACCAGAAATTTAATAATCAGTACCTGAAAATACTGTTGAACGAGCACCTCAAGGTACACTTGACTTCCAGGTTTTATCTGTGATTCTAATTATGTTTTAAATTAATAAATATTTTATGATTAATTATAATAAAATTATTGGCACTTTTTGCAAAGAAATTGAAAAAAAGGTCATGAAGTAGGCTATTTTATTATGAAAGATCCTAAGCTTTATTAAAAGATATTATAGAATCCTTAGAAATTTTCCAAACTAAACTTAGGCCGTAGCAAAGCTAGCTTCATTGGCTGTTAAATTAACATCGTTGCTGGTCTGCCAGTTTAAAGATTTGGGTATTTGTTTTTGATGAATTAAAAATGATAAGGTAGCATCTAATTTTATTGTATCTTCAGCAACCCCAATATTCATCTTTAAAGAAACAGGTTGAATAAGAGAAGATTTTTTAACATGAAGAGTTTTAGATGCGTTTAATAGCTCTAAAGCTACAGGGACATCGTTTTTATCAAAGTCTAGAATTATATCCTCTTCTAGGCGAACTGATTTTTTGTATTCGTAATCTTCAGTAATGTGTAAAAGCAACGAATCAGATTGGTAATCATAATCTTGATCCATCATAAAATGCTTGGTATTCTTAATCATGTTTCACCAATTCTATTAATACGCCATTAAATAAATAACAAAGGAAAATAAAATAAAAATCAGTGCCTGGAAGTACTATTAAACGCACAACTCAAGGTGCACTGACTTTTAGGTTTTACCTGTTATGTTAAAGATTGTTTTCTAGAAATAAATAATTAATGGAATTTAAAATAAATATATTGAAAAATAATTTTATAATACATTCTATTTATTCAAATAAATTCTCTGAATTTGGATTCTTTTCAATTAAAAGGTCTTTTAGAATATTCCAGAATTTTTCTTCTATTGGAAACTTCATTTTAACAAAATTCACTTTCAAGGGATACCAATCTTCTAAAAGATTATTATCTTGCATTTCTTTTAATTGGAGACCATTATCCTTAAAATTATAAAGAACTTCACAATTACAATTATAAATTTCATCAACAGCATTCTCTGGATATAATTTAGAATCAGAAGAAGCTTTTATGAGATACTGAATTCTTTTATATGGTCTAGTTCGATAAATAAGAATTAAATCTTCCTCTTCTGTGTCATAATGACACCCTTCCCACTCAAATTCATCATCAGGTTCCATTTCATTTTCAATTCCACCTTCTTTTTCTACCCAAAGCCATAATTAACCATAATATCACTTACTATTTTTCTTTATTTAATTATATCTAAAATTAAATAAAAAAGGTTAACTATTAAATATTACAAATAAAAATTTAATTATAATTTTATTATTTTATTCGGTGTGCAAATGGCTAAAACTAACAATGGTGCGAATCTGGGATTTGAGCAAAAACTCTGGCAATCAGCAGACAAATTACGGAACAATATGGATGCTGCTGAATACAAACATGTAGTACTGGGACTAATATTTCTCAAATACATATCAGATGCCTTTGACGAGGTATATCAGGAACTAAAAAACGATCCAGAAGGACTGGCCGACGCAGAAGACAAAGACGAGTACATGGCCCAAAATGTGTTCTGGGTGCCTCAAGAAGCCCGGTGGGACTTCTTACAGAGCAAGGCCAAACAGCCAGATATTGGAATTTTAATTGATTCGGCCATGGATGCCATTGAGAAGGAAAACCCTGATCTTAAAGGTGTTTTATTTAAAGACTATGCCAAGGAAGCCCTGGACAAGCAGAGCTTAGGTGGAATCATTGATTTAATTAGTGGAATAGGTCTGGGAGATAGGGAAAACCGGAGCAAGGATATTCTGGGTCGGGTGTATGAGTACTTCCTGGGCCAGTTTGCTAATGCTGAGGGTAAGAAGGGAGGCCAGTTTTACACTCCCCGGAGCATTGTCAAGATTCTGGTGGAAATGATTGAACCTTATTCTGGTAGAGTTTACGACCCCTGCTGTGGATCAGGAGGAATGTTTGTCCAGAGTGAAAAATTCGTGCAAGCCCACGAAGGAAAACTAGATGATATTGCAGTCTATGGACAGGAATCCAACCAGACCACCTGGCGATTATGTAAAATAAATTTAGCCATCAGAGGAATAGACTCCAATATTCAGTGGGGAAACAGTTTCATTGAAGATAAACATCCCGACCTCCGGGCCGATTATATACTGGCCAATCCACCTTTTAATGACAAGGACTGGAAGGCCGATCAACTGCAGGATGATGTTCGGTGGACTTATGGTATGCCTCCGGTAAGAAACGCCAACTTTGCCTGGGTACAGCACTTTATTCATCATCTGGGGCCTAGTGGAGTGGCCGGGTTTGTTCTGGCCAATGGGTCTATGAGTGCTGGTGGGGTGGAAGGTAAAATCCGTCAGAAGATTGTGGAGGATGATTTGGTGGATTGTATGGTCGCTTTACCTTCTCAGTTATTTTATAATACTGGTATTCCTGCCTGTTTGTGGTTTTTGGCCAAGGATAAAGGAAATGGGAAATTCAGGGATAGAAAAGGGGAAGTCTTATTTATTGATGCTCGTAAATTAGGGGCTATGGCTGATAGGACACACAGGGAATTGAATAAGGATGATGTGGCCCAGATTGCTGATACTTATCATGCCTGGAGAGGCGAAGATGAAGCCGGGGATTACGAGGATGTTCTGGGATTTTGCAAGTCAATTAAAAAAGATGAGATTGAAAAAAATGGATATATTTTGACTCCTGGTCGTTACGTGGGATTTGCCGAGGAAGAAGAAGACCCCGAGGAATTTGAGGAAAAAATGAAACGATTGACTTCTGATTTGCTCAAACAGTTCAATGAGTCTGATAAGTTAGAAGCAGCGATTAAGACCAATCTTAGGGGAATTGGTTATGAGTTATAAATTTAATACAATTAAACCTTCTGAAATAGAAAATAAGGTTGAAAAATCGATTAAATTATTATTAAAGAATGATAGTTTTCTTTTACATTCTAATGCTCATGAAAGATCAATTACTCATAAATTAGCTGAATATTTACAATCTGAATTTATTGAATTTAACGTTGATTGTGAATATAATCGTAGAGGTCACAAGTCTCCAAAAAAACTGATGGACTGGGAAGAAACATATAAAGACGAAATTAAAAAGGACGAGGAAAAAGTAAAAAATGTTTTTCCAGATATAATTGTACATCTAAGGGGTAAAGATTTTAATTTATTAGTAATTGAAGTAAAAAAGTCTTTTAATAATGATAGCGGCGATTCAGATAAAGATAAAATTAAAGCCTTCCGTTCTGAGTTAGGATATAAATTTGGATTATTTTTAAACTTTGAAACTAACAATAAAGCAAGTATTAAAGTTTTTGAATGGTTTCCAAAAGAAAAATTTAAAAAAAGGGATAATGATGACTGAACTTAATCTCAAGGGAACCAAAAATGGTTTGATACCTAAAGAATGGGAATTAGTCTCTCTAGGTAATTTTATAACTCATAAAAAAGGATTTGCTTTTAAATCTCAATGGTTTAAAGATTTTGGAAATCCTGTTGTTAAAGTTAAAGATTTAACATCGGATTCAATTGACATGGAGCATTGCGTATTCTTAGATATTGAAAAGAGTAAAGAATTCGATGATGTCAAATTAGATGAAAATGATATTTTGATTGCAACAGTTGGGTCTTGGCCTACTAATCCTGAATCAGTAGTAGGAAAAGTTGTGAAAGTTCCCAAAAAATCTTCTGGAGCATTTCTAAATCAAAATGCAGTAAGGATTAGAACCAAAAACAACGAGTTATTAAATCAAATTTATACTTTTTACAGGCTAAAAAACAAAGATTTTCAAAATTACTTAATTTCAGGTGCTCAAGGAAGTGCAAACCAAGCCAGCATAACTCTAAATGATATTTTTGGGTTTGAATTTTACTTACCTCCAATAAAGGAACAGGAAAATATAGCTAAATTATTTTATTCAATAGATAAAAAAATAGAAATCAACCAAAAAATGAACCAAACCTTAGAAGAAATAGGTCAGGCCATTTTTAAGTACTTTTTTGTCCATTTTGAATTTCCTAATGAAGAAGGAAAACCTTACAAGTCAAGTGGCGGCGAAATGGTTGATTCTGAGCTAGGCAAGATACCAAAGGGTTGGGAAGTTCAAGAAATTGGAACTATCATTGAAACTACTGGTGGGGGAACTCCATCTACTAAAAAAGAAGAATATTGGAAAAATGGAGATATACAATGGTTTTCTCCTCGAGATATCACTGCTAATCGCCAGATGTTCATTTCAAACTCTGAGAAGAGGATAAATTCACTTGGATTAGAGAAAAGCTCAGCTAGATTATTTCAACCATATTCGCTAATGATGACAAGTAGAGCAACTGTCGGAGAGTTGTCAATAAACACAATAAAAGCTTCTACAAACCAGGGATTTATAACTTGTATTCCTAATGAGAGATTGTCCACATTTTATCTTTATTATTGGATTAAAATGAATAAAGAATACATTATTTCACTTGCTAGTGGTTCTACTTTTAGAGAAATAAGTAAATCAACATTCAGATCTTTAAAAGTTGTTATTCCAGATGGAAATGTATTGAAATCTTATGATTCATTATTAGAACCAATTTTTAATCAAATTCAAACTTTACAATCACAAAATGAAAATTTATCCCAAATTAGAGATTCACTTTTACCAAAAATAATGTCAGGAAAAATAAGGGTGATCCAATGAGGATTAAAGATATTAAGTCTTATCTAAAAATAAAAGACTCTATTCCTGAAGATCAAGAATTACTCGAAAATTGGTTTAAAATGGAAGATGTTCTTAATTTTTTGTTGAATTCTGATGATGGAATGGTACCTATTTACATTCAGGACAAACAGAACGGAGGTTTGTTTCTCTATTCCCTATTAGTATCTGAAGAAAAATTAAAAGGCAATTTTGTTGAGGATCTACTAAATTGGAGCTTTATGATAAGCTCAGGTTATGGTTATGGATATTCCTATTCTAATCAGGAAAAAACTCCATTTTTATGTGAACCAATGGATTCCGCTGACCCAGAATTACTTGATGGATCCACACCTATTTTTTTCTTAAGAGAATGTTTTAATCATACATCAGAAAAGCTGGAAATCAATCAAAAGATTAGCCATATACTGGAAATTTGTTGGAATGAAAAAAGAAAAGCTTTTTGTAAGTTTAATGATGTAGGAGATTTTATTGACATTGCTACTATGGAAGACAAGGATAACCTGACTTTATGTACCTTGAGAAAAGAAGAGTTATATTTTTATATGTACCTTTCAAAATCGGTTTTAATTCGATTTATTGATATTATGAGGTATTCAAAAAACTTTAAAAAAGCTCAACATGATAAAAGACAAGAATTAATACTTAAAGACCCTGAAAATGAAATTTATGGTTCACTAAGAATAGAAATCTTGGATGATGATGAAATTAATTTTTCTTGGATGCGTGCATTCCAAATTATTCGTAATAAAGTTTCTGATGAAAAAATGATGAAACAATTAATGGGTAAAGAAGATAGAGAGTATGAATCTTTCATAATAAACGACTTTAAAAATGATAGAATTGTGGAATGGTCTAGTAACCCAGAAAAATTAGCAAATTATTTTATTGAATCTGATAACCCTTATGAAACTAGCCCCGCATTTTTTAAACCAGAAGTTCTATCAAAATACAAACAAGATCCAGAAAAATATACTGTGCATAGCCAGAGTATTGAATGTCGTGGAAGCTGGTCACTTGATTATATTGATATTAATGAAGAAGGCCAAGTTTTTGCGTTTATGTATCAAATTTCTCGTCTTCCTTATTCTGAACAGAAATATTGGAAATCTTTCAATGAAAAACCTAAAGCAGGAATATCTAAAAGAGCTTATGATCATTATTTTTTGGGTAAATGGGATTCTGAGTACGATCCGTTAATATCACTCAAAAACATTCTTGATACTTTTCCGCAAGCTAAATTTGGTGATGAAATCCATTCACTTTGGAAAATGCCTAAAATGCCCCCAACAAAAGATATTAAATTTTTGAATTATGTCGTCACTGATTCTACGAAAGAATGGGAAGATCAAATATCAGTTCTTAATCAAATTTTAATTGAAGGTCTTAGATCTAAAACTATTAAAAAAATAGCTAAATATTTAAAATGTGATGAAAAAAATGTAGGTTCCGTTTATCAACTCAAAAAATGTTTAAAGTCACTTAATGTTGATGAAACTGATATTGGTGTTATTGTAAACCCTCTTTTTGAATTGTTACGTTTACGTAAAATAGTGGTTCACACAATTGATGAGCCCTACCCTGATGAAGATTTTAAGCTCCATTATAGAAATTTACTAACAAATTGCGATAAATCAATGCATAAACTTGCAGATTTCATAGAAGAAGGTCTTTTTAACATTTTGGAGGAGAAATAAATGCTAAACGAAGACCAGGTAGAACAGGCCACCCTTTCCCTCCTAAAAGAACTAAACTACAACTACATTCCAGGCCCAGACTTATCGCCAGACGGCATCTCACCAGAAAGGGAACTCTACTCCGATGTAGTCCTCACACAAAGATTAAGAACGGCCATAAATAAACTTAACCCCAATATCCCACCATCGGCTAGAGAGGAAGCTGTAAAGAAGGTTTTAAGATCTAAATCCAACGATCTCTTATCTAATAATCTCCACTTTCACCAGCTACTGGTTAATGGAATAGATGTGGAATACCGGGAAAACGATACCATCAGGGGAAATAAAGTCTATCTCTTAGACACCCAGAACCCCTCCAATAACGACTTTCTGGCGGTAAATCAATTCACCATCATAGAAAACAATCACAACCGCCGGCCAGATATTATTCTATTCATAAACGGCCTACCACTGGTAGTAATAGAACTGAAAAACCCGGCGGATGAGAAGGCCACCCTTAAAACGGGTTATAAACAACTGCAAACCTACAAGGCAGAAATTCCTTCCCTATTCCAGTTTAATGAAATTCTTATAACCTCTGATGGTATGAAAGCAAAAGCTGGAACTTTAACCAGTTCCTGGGAACGTTTCATGCCCTGGAAGACCATTGATGGTAAGACCATAACCGATGACACTTTCCAGTTAGAAGTCATGCTCCGGGGAATGCTCAACCAGGAAGTTATTTTAGATTTAATAAAACACTTCATTATTTTTGAACGGGAAAAGGAAATAAAGAAAAAACTGGCTGCTTACCACCAGTACCACGCTGTAAATAGTGCAGTGGATGCCACCATAGAAGCATCCCTACCAGATGGAGATAGGAAGTGTGGAGTGGTGTGGCATACCCAGGGCTCAGGTAAGAGTCTGATTATGGCCTTCTATTCAGGCAAATTAGTTTTAGAAATGGACAACCCCACCATAGTGGTTTTAACTGATAGAAACGACCTGGACGACCAGTTATTTGGGACTTTCGTTAAATCCAAGGATCTTTTAAGACAGGAACCACAGCAGGCTGATTCCAGGGATAAACTACAGGAACTATTGAAAGTGGCCTCTGGAGGGATCGTCTTCACTACCATCCAGAAATTCCTACCAGAAAAGGATACTAAATATCCTATGTTATCAGACCGTACTAATATCGTGGTTATTGCTGATGAAGCACATAGAAGTCAGTACGAATTTATTGACGGCTTTGCCCGGCACATGAGGGATGCTCTACCTAATGCATCTTATATTGGTTTTACAGGAACTCCTATTGAACTGGGAGATAAAAATACCATCCAAGTCTTTGGAGATTACATAGATATATACGATATAGAACAATCAGTGGCTGATGGGGCCACGGTACGAATTTACTATGAGAACCGTCTCATTAAACTAGACATGGATGAAGCCAAAAAGGCTTTAATTGACCCTGACTTTGATAATATTACAGAAGGGGAAGAAGCGGAAATAAAGGAAAAACTCAAGAGTAAATGGGCCCGCACCGAGGCCATAGTGGGTAGTGAAAAAAGAATAAAAGAAATGGCCCAAGATGTGGTAAATCACTTCACTTCCAGATTAGATGCCCAGGATGGTAAGGGAATGATTGTAGGTATGAGTAGAAGAATCTGCATAGACCTCTACAATGAAATAATCAAATTAAAACCAGAATGGGAAAGTGAAGACGATGATAAGGGTTTTTTAAAGGTAGTTATGACTGGTTCTGCTGCTGATGGTGAAGAATGGCAAAAACACATCCGGAACAAGCAGAGGAGAAAAGAACTGGGTGAAACATTTAAAGATCCAGATTCGGAAATCAAACTGGTAATTGTAAGAGATATGTGGCTTACTGGTTTTGATGTGCCTAATTTACACACCATGTACATCGATAAACCAATGCAGGGCCATGGATTAATGCAGGCCATAGCCCGAGTTAATAGAGTCTATCCTGATAAAGAAGGAGGACTCATAGTCGATTATCTGGGCATTGCCGCAGAACTAAAAAAAGCCATTCACGCTTACACAGTAGGTGGAGGTAAAGGAAAACCAGCCTTTGACCAGGACAAAGCTGTTGGTTTAATGTTGGAGAAATACGACGTGGTTAAATCCATGTTCCATAACTTCGATTATAATGAATATTTCACTCCAGATACCACTAAACAATTAAGAATTCTTTTGCGAAGTATAGATCACATTCTGGGACTATCAGATGGAAAAAATAGGTTCTTAAAAAACGTGAATGAACTCTCAAAATCCTTTGCCTTATCGGTTCCCCATGAGAGAGCCTTAGCAATAAGAGACGAAGTAAAATTCTTTAAAGCCGTTAAAGCTCAGTTAATGAAAAATGATGATGAGGAAGAAGGCCCTAAACTCAGCAAAGAAGAAATGGAGTTGGCCATTAAACAGATTGTTTCTGATGCCATAACCTCGGAAGGTGTTATTCCTTTAACTGGAACTAAGGACCTTAAAGGTAGTGGAATACAAAACCAGGATATTTCTATTCTCTCGGATGACTTTTTAGAAGAAGTAAGTGCCATGCCTCAGAAGAACCTGGCCGCAGAATTATTAGAGAAACTTTTAAAGGAACAGATACGTACCAGATCAAGAAAAAATGTTGTTGAAGGAAGATCATTTGCTGAAATGCTGGATAATGCCTTAATAAAATATAGAAACCGCAGTATTGACAGTGCAGAAATAATTAAGAACCTTATTGATATAGCCAAACAAATCAGAGAAGCTGATCAAAGAGGAGATAATTTGGGCCTCAGTGAATATGAACTGGCCTTTTATGATGCTTTAATGGTTAATAAAGAAGCTGGAGAAATTCTGGGCGATGATGAGTTAAAAAATATTGCCATGGAACTGGTGACGACCATTAAAACTAATATAACTATTGACTGGACCTTAAGAGAAAATGTTCAGGCCAAAATGAGAGTGGCCGTTAAAAGGATACTTAAAAAGCATAAATATCCTTCTGAAGAGACTCAAAAGGCTGTAGAGATTGTATTGGAGCAGGCCAAAGTGGTTTGTGAGGAGTGGGCCGAGGCTCATAGTTAGTTTATGAAATTAACCTTTAACCTTTTCAAGGGTTATTTTAATATTTTCACCATGACTTGGTTCCAGCTCATTTACTAACTTTTTAAGTATCTCTATGAGTTCTGGATCTGTAACATAAAAACCACGTTCATTTTGCTTGAATTTAACACCTCTAACTAATTCACTAACTTTTTCTGCTTTATCTTCATTATTTAATTTTGATTCAGCTTTGGCCATTAAGTAAGCCATCGCGGCATGTTCTTCTATTTTAAAATCTCCAAGGTGTATATTCTCCCCTTTAATCATTATATGGGAACTCCATTTTTCACCCTCTTTCCATACTCCCGCATAGTCACTTCCTTTACTATTAACCATTTTTTCCACCTCTTAATACTGTAATATGCTGACTGTTTCATAGATAATAATCATAGAAAATTATATGATGCAATAAAATATTCAATAACTCCATCTCTTCAATGCAAATTCAAATAATTCTTTACTTCTTTTTTCAATTTCCTTTTCATTCCATTCTCCGGAATGGGCAATTATCTGGTTAATCTTCCAATCAGATTCTTTAAAAATAGGTTTTTTCTCATCAAATCCTTTATTTGAAAGTTTAGAGTTTTCAGGAGTATAAGTTAAGGTAAGATTTCCTAATTTATGCAGATTTTCTTCATGGGACTTTTTATTAAATCGTTCCCAGTAAGGTACTTTTTTACCATTTCTATCTAGACTTTGAGGTAATATGTGTTCAATTGAGTCTTTTCGATCGGTTTTTATAAGATGTGTCCAAGTTAATTGAGGATCACTTTTTAAAATTTCCCAGCATTTTGAAACTTCATATTCAAATAAGAAGTATTTAAGGCCTTTCCAATCATAATAGTTTTCCATATCAAAGAAATAGCGCTCTACTCTTGAATTAGGAGAATAGTATTCAAATAATTCATTAAATTTAGAAATTACTTCCTCATAACTAACTTGTTTAGTATACATGTCACAGGCCATAGTGTAAATTTGGTTTTGTCCTGAATGAGGTTTCCACCCAACTAGATAATATGTTCTAAAAGCAAATTTTTCGCATAAATTAAAGAGCTCTAGAATTTTTTTAGGATCTTCAATGAACCTATCATAAATTGCTACCATCAAAACCAGAATATTGGATTTAATATCCATACGACTAATTTTTGTTACAATAGATTGTATTTCCACTTTCAAAACTTTGTTTTCTATGCTCTGGAACGAGTGGCAATCATAAGGATTTATTATATCAAGCAAACGGGATGATGTTATCTCTAAAGAACTAGAATAATCTCCTATCTCTTTATAGCACTTTTCATATTCATTATTTCGTTCTAAATTTTTGAAATAATTCTTCAACTGTTTGTAAACATTGGCCAACTGACTATTTTTACTGACATTTTTACCATCCTTTTTATAAACCTTTAAATCAGAGTAAAAGTTAATAATAAAGTTCATTCTCAAGAATCTGTCTTCATCATCGTTTTTAGACATTTTAGATTTATCTAGATTCTCAAGTATCGCTTTCCAATTATTATTTATGGCAGCCACCATTTTTTCAGAGCTATGGCTGTCTTCAGTGATTTTAGAAGTGAGATATATAAGATAGTTTTTTACTTTTTCCAGTTCAGATAATGGCTTTCCCCGGTCATTCATCACTTCAAAAATAACACCGACTTCAGCATCATCTTCCACTTTATATAACGTAAAAATTAGAGATTGTGTTAATTTATCAACTAATAAATTAAGAAAACCTAAATAATCCTCTTCAAATTCATTTTTTTTAGCTAAGTAGTCTTCAAATTGTGATTTTGCATTAGATAAGTTATGGTGAGATTTTATGGTTTTCTTTATTCCAAGCATTCCTTCAATAATAGCCTCTCGGAAAAACTTATCATTTTCTTTATCTAACTCAAGTTTATAAATTTCACTTGCATCTGGTCCTTTATCCTTTATATAAATGGAATTTATGCCTTCTGCAACAGCAGAACTTTCTTCTTCATCTAATTTCTTCAATTCTTTAATTATAGTATCCAATAATATCAAAATACTAGTGAATCTTTGTTGACCATCTACAATATCAAAACGCGTATAAGTTTTACCCAAACCCTTTACACTATCCCTTTCTTTTAAAACAATAGTTCCAGTATAATGTCCTTTATTGTTTAAAAGTTCTAAATCTTCCAGTAAATCCTCTCTTTGCTGATTTTCCCACGAGTAACCTCTCTGATAATCAGGTATCTTAAAAACAGCGTTATTAAATAAATCTTGAAGGGTGGGTAAATCTTTCATAAAATAATTAATTACTTTGATGTATAAAAAAGTTTTTAATTTTTTCTACACAATTACTTGGCAAATATAGAATTTATAGAAATTTACTATAATAGAAAATTAATTTAAAAATTATTTCGATTTTAGATTAATCAAAAAGAAATTATTATAAACTGTGTTGATTTATTTATTAACATGCCATTATTCTCTATCAATAACAATAAACTGGAAAAAGTCAGAAAACTTGACTTCAAACTGGAAAGAGACTTGCAAAACCTCACTGAAGAGAATCTTGATGAAATATTCGGCCTGAAGCTAGTTAAATCAGAGTTCCAATTAAATAACCTGAGAATTGATACTTTGGCCTTTGATAATGAGTCCAATTCATTTGTAATAATTGAATACAAACGTGGAGCCAATTTCAGTGTTATTGATCAGGGATATGCCTATCTGGCACTTCTGCTAAATAACAAGGCCGAATTTATACTGGAGTACAACGAGCGCATGGATACAAACCTGCGTCGAAATGATGTGGACTGGTCCCAGTCAAGAGTTATATTTGTAGCTCCGCAATTTACCACTTATCAGCGTAAAGCAATAGAATTCAAAGATATGGCCTTTGAATTATGGGAATCTACCAAGTACGATAATGAAACTATATTATATAATCAAATTAAATCCCCTGAAACCAATAATTCCATAAAAACGGTTAGTCCGAAAAATAAAGTTATTGAAACGGTTGAAATGGAAGTTAAAAAGTATTCTGAGGAAGATCATCTGTCTGGAACAGCTCCTGAACTTGTTGAATTATATGAAGAACTAAAAGAAAAGTTATCTGAATTTGAATCCTTGGAAATCGACCCTAAAAAATTCTATATTGCATTTAAAGCCAGTAGAAATGTGCTGGATATTCATTTTATTAAAAACTATCTTAAAATTTGGATTAATATGCGTCAAGGAACTCTTGATGATCCTAAAGAATTGAGCCGAGATGTTTCAAATATTGGCCATTATGGAAATGGTGATTATGAATTAAAAATTCAACCTGGTGATGATTTGAATTATTTAATCTACCTGGTAGGCCAGTCTTATAAAACGAATTCTTCTTAATTATATTTTATTCCTATTGAGGGAAAGTTATGGCGGTTTTAAGAGCAAAATGGGAACCTGCAACATTTGAAGAAAAATTAATATTTAATTATTCTTTAAATAATCCCGGAATTTTCTTTTTAGAAGTTCCAGTCGGAAACAGCGCATATGGAAAATGGCCTAAAAAATCAAAAATAAGAAGGATAGATGCAATTAACATAAAAAATAGTAACTCTAAAAATGAAATATATAGCAAAAAACTGTTCTCATATCATGATTTTAAAAATAGGGTTTCTAATAAGTCAGTCCAATTAATAGAAACTAAAAAGAAGCTTAACCGATTCGTTATTGGTCAAGTTATTGCTGGTTATGATATGTTTGAGCGAGAATTTAATCCTCAAGATATTGAAATGGTTGTATTATGTGTTGAAGGAGACCGTGCATTAGAATGGGTTTGCAAGAAAAGAAATATAAAAATAGAAAAAATTGATATAACACCAAAGGAGGATGAAGAAGTTTATATCCCTTTAAATTAATTTTCATTCACATCAAGTCAAATAATCATGTATCATAAATTCTTTAACATCTGAATAATAGATAACTAAACTTCTTTTATATTTATATTGGATTTTAATTTCGATGAAACAAATGCAGTGAACTTCTTACCTGGCATCTTCAGTCATTTCACTCAACCGTTTTCCATACCATAATGGCCTTTCAGACAATATCCTCCCTCCAATCAAAAGGGGGTTCTTCTACTTTTTCAGTTATATCAAAACTTGTTAAATCCTCCAGGGCCCGAATAAATTCCTTAAAGTTCTCTGGCCAGGCATTGGATCCACTTGATTTGATTTTTTTATTATTATGTGTTAGGTCAATGGACCAGGCACAGCCATCTATAATATTGAAATTAATATAGCTTTTCTCCCAGCTCCAGATATCAAATTGGTCTAGTTTTTCCCAGAATTTTTTCCATTGTTTATGGTCTGGAAAAGACTCGTTCTTGGAATAAAAGCTATTAAATAGTATTTTATTATCTTCAAAGATTACGGTATTGAATAGTGTAATAGTAAAACAACTGTATCTTATTTCAAATTTATCTGGATATTCTTTAGAAAAACTCATTTATTTCATCCCTGTTTATATTAGTATATACAATTCTATTATTTACTATACTAATATAGTTTTTCTATATAATTAAATAGTAAATATTAAATGATATTATAGATGCACTATAATTAGAAAAAGAATAATAATTTGAGGGGGTCAATTAATTGGAGTGTACAGTTAATCAATACGTAAATGATGAAGGAGACCGAATAAACATTGGTGAGAATACATGTATTAATAAAAGGATTGGTAGAACAAAATTTAGTTTAAAATTAGGGGGAGAGTTAATATGACTAGAACATGCTCGAATTGTGGACATGAAAATGAAGATGGATCAAAATTTTGTAAAAATTGTGGATCTGAATTAAGAGTTTTAAAAAATGTTTATAAAGTTTCAGAACATGAACCTGAACAAAAAAACTGGTTTAAAAGACAAAATAATGGTGTAAAAGCTTTAATTGGTATTGTAGGACTTTGTTGTATTGGAGTAATTTTATTAGTGGTAATTAGTGGAATGATGGCACCTGATGCAACTACAGATTCTACTTCTACATCCACAACAAGTTCACCTTCCACTAGTTCCAGTACATCTTCATCCTTACAAACTTTCAATGGTGGAGGAATATCTTTTCAATACCCTAATAATTGGAATGAATATACTCCAGAAGAAGAATCAGCAGATCGAGTAGCATCTTTAGAAACAGACGCCGGAGATTATAGTCTCTTAAGTGTATATGTAGAAGAAAGTGATGAAAATTTAGAATATTGGAAAGATATTGTAGTTAATAATCCTTACAGCTCAAATGTAGTCGTTGACCAGAAAAGTATCCAAATTGATGGTGTTGATGGTTATCGGGTTGACAGTTCCTATTCTAATAGTGGTAATTCTGGATATCAATCAAATATAATTTTTGTAAAAAATGGTAAATATTACAAATTGCTGTTTACAACTAGTTCATTAGCTGCCATTGATAGTGATATGAACACAATTATTAACAGCTTCCGAACAACTTAAAAACCTTTTTTTTCTTTTTTTATTAATGGTGGAATCCATTTTTATCTTAACTTGAAATGATGGTGATGTAATTGAATAAAAAACGGTCAGAAAATGATTCGGTTTTCAAATATTTATGCCATCGAATACCTGAAAGGACTTTTAAAATCAGAAATACATATTTTCCAGTTTGTTCTAGATGCACAGGAATATATTTGGGTTCTTTTTTATATTTCACCTATGCATATTTCTTTTATATTGATTATAGGGTTTATTTAATTTTTATAGGAATTTTAATGATTATTCCAACATTTATAGATGGTTTTACTCAGCTAATTAATATGCGGCTGAGTAATAATAACTTAAGATTTTTAACAGGATTAATCTGTGGAATCGGGATGGGAATAATAATAAAATCCATTAAAGCATTTTTATTAATGGGAAACTTTTAATGATCTTAAAAATAATTTATTACATAATTAATTAATTAGAATAAATAAAATAATCATAAAATGGAATAACACCATGAACTACCTAATCTGCCCTCAATGCGACCACTACTACGAAGTAGAACCTGGAGAGGAATTCTCAACTTGTGAATGTGGCCAGGCCCTAATACAAGTAGAAGATCTGGAAGAATACTACGCTCCTCATGAAAGGGAAAGTATAGCTACGGGAAATACATTTACTGAGGATATGAGTAATCAATACTTTGAAAATAAGGATAAAGGTCGCAATTTTCAAATTATAGGTGGATTAGTATCTATTCTAGGATTTTTACTTACCTTATTTCTCAGGAATGTTCTATTTTTAATATTTGTCTTTATAGGAGTGGTCCTACTCATATATGCCCAGTCATTTATTTCCCAGAATGAACTCAAAGGCAAAGGATGAGCCCAATGGAATATTTGTGATTGAGACCAAAAATTACTCTGGCAAATACTTGATTAAAGGAAATCAATGGTATTATCATAGAAACAATAAGTTCAATAAAATAAAAAAGAATCCCGCACATCAGGTTATTAGAAATACTCTGGAGTTAAAAAAATTTATGGAAAGGAAAGGAGTTGACACTTCTATCTGGTTCCAGGCCATTGTGGCCTTTAATAATTCTGATTTTAAAATTATGGAATCTGCTAAGGCCTATAAAGTTTTAATTCCTCAAAAAGTTCCAGAATATATTTTGAATATTGAAAGAAATTATGATATTGAAATACTTAAAAAAGCGGCCTTAAATCTGGAACCATATTGTGTGGAGCTTTCTTTTATGAAAAAATAATTTATTTATTTTATTTAAAATTAATATAATTAATAGTCATAAATAATCAATTTTTAAATAGAAAAATATAAAGTATTACTTTAACATAATAGTTATTCACTGGATGGCTTTTAACATCCTATGGGGGGAAATTAACTAGTTTTTATTTTAAGTTAAAATTTTTCTCCTCTAAATAATTTGATAATCTCATAAATGACGATCACTGTAACTAAATGGGATTATTGGATTAATATTTGAATTAATTTTTAATTAATTGTAAATGGAGGTGAAAAAGTGAAAAGAAAAATAATACTCATGGCTTTTGTTTTCATCATGGCCATTATTCTTTCTGGAGCAGTTTCTGCCACGCCACAATCAAATCAGATATATGTATCTCCCGATGGTAATGATGCCAATGATGGGGCTACCCCGGAAACGGCGGTCCAAACCATTAATGTGGGTATTCATAATGTGGCAGAAAATGGTGTGGTAACCTTAGCAGCAGGTACTTATAATAAATCCGGGCCAGGAGACAGTAAGGACGTAAATATAAAAATTTCCAAAAACCTGACCCTACAGGGTGCTGGTAAAGATTCAACCATCATTGATGCATTAGGTAACTCACAGATATTTGATATTGATTATGACCTAACCGTAGTTATTAAGGACATTACCTTTAAGAATGGTAAGCTCAGTAACTCGGGGGGAGCTATATCCAGTGATGCTACTTTAACCGTGCAAAACTGTGCCTTTATTAATAACGAGGCTGTGGGTGATGGTGGGGGTGCTTTATTTACTCATACTACACTTAATGTCATAAACTGCGTCTTCACTGGCAACAAAGCTGATGCAGGTGGTGCTATCTTCAATAAGATGGGTAAATTAACTGTAAAAGGCAGTACCTTTACACACAATCAGGCCTTATCTGATCTAGAACACTACAGTGGAGGGGGTGCTATATTCAACTACTATGGTACCTACCAGATTGTGGGAAATACTTTTATCAACAATGTGAACAGTGCCATACACATCACTAGTGGTGATTTTTTAAAATCTGAAATCAATGATAACAATGGAATCCCCTCCAATAAAATCAATTTCAACCGATTTGTGGGAAATACTCCTTACACGGTCTATCAAGAACTTAGCCAACAAGAAACAAAACAATCAGGACCTGAAATGACTCCGGAATTAGTGGATGCTCAATACAACTGGTGGGGATCAAATAATCCCAATTTTGCCAATCTGGTTTTTGGAAATATTGACTACACTCCATGGATCTACATGAAATTGAATCCTACTCAGGTCAAGGTCAATAAAGGAGACCAGGTCTCTTTAATAGCCAGTTTTAACTATCTCTATGATGGCAACATGGTGACATCGCTAAACCCTGCACTAGGCCACATACCTGATGGAACCCCAGTACTGTTTACCACCAATCTAGGGGAAGTTGGTAGTAAATCAATTACTAAATACACCAGTGGTGGTGTAGCCACGGCCATTTTACGTGCCACAGAATCTGGAACTGCTCTAGTGACCGCAGCCACTGATAGCCAGGTTACAAGTGCAGATATTGTGGTATCAGCTTCCAGTACGGTGAATGGTGAAACTGTGCCTATGCAACACACAGGAATGCCATTAATGGCCCTAATATTGGCCTTATTCATGGTAATAGGTGGGATGGTAAGTAGTAAAAAATAATAAACCCTTTTTTTTCTTTTTTTCTTTTTTTCTTTAATTTGAATATGTGATATGTCTTTTTTTAATAGAAAATTATAATAATTGTTAATACTATAAAATATACAGGGGAAATTATAATTTTTATTTTTTTATTAAACTCATTTCACCTCCTTTAAATTCATAATTAAGTAAATTAAATTTATTTAAATTTTGAATAATAATTTTAATTTTGATAATTTATTTTATCAAAAAAAATAAGCATAAAGGAGGTGAAAAAAGTTGAAAACAAAAACTATAAAATTCAACTACCAAATCATCCTAATCATGACTTTAATGCTTTTTGTAGCATTAACAACCATATCTACTACTAATGCAGCTAGTAACATCTACGTTAATGGATCATCAGGAAACGATTCCTGGGATGGTACCAGCGCAACACCTATGGGTGGAACAATTGGTCCCAAAGCAACCATACAAAACGGAACCAACACTGTAGATGACAGTGGAACAGTGAATGTGGCTGATGGAACTTACAATGAACACATAACCATCAATAAAAATGTGAACCTAATTGGACAAAGCCAAAGCGGAACAATCATCGACGGAACCAATACAGGCCGACCAATCACCATAACCACGGGAACAGTGAATATCACCAATTTCACCATACAAAATGGAAATGTAACGAGTGATGACTATGGATTTAGTACTGGTGGGGGAATCAGTAATCTCTGGGGTACTGTGACACTTACTCAATCTACTATTCAAAATAATGTCCTTTCAACCGGTAACGGTGGAACTAGTTACGGTGGAGGAATCTACAATTCCCGGGGTAGTGTGACACTTACTCAATCTACTATTCAAAATAATGTCCTTTCAACCGGTGACTTTGGATTTGGTAGTGGTGGTGGAATCTTCAATGCCTTTGGTACTGTGACAGTTAATCAATCTACTATTCAAAATAATGTCCTTTCAACCGGTGACTTTGGATTTGGTAGTGGTGGTGGAATCTACAATTTCGAGGGTAATGTTATAGTTACTCAATCTACTATTCAAAATAATGTCCTTTCAACCGGTGCAGGTGGATTTAATCGAGGTGGTGGAATCTTCAATGCCTTTGGTATCGTAACTGCAAACTTTAATAGAATAGTTAATAATTCTCAAACTACCATATACAATTTTGATGGTCTCTTTGACGCCCAGTATAATTGGTGGGGTTCTAATACCCCGGATTTTGCTACTCTAATTGGTGGTACTGTAGATTACAATCCATGGCTTTACCTGACTATCGCGGCTAATCCAACAATTATCAACAATGGAGAAACCAGTCAAATTACGGCCAGTTTCAATAATCTGTTTAATGGAACTACTATTACTCAATTGGATCCACTAACAGGACATATACCTGATGGAAGTCCGGTAACCTTCAATACAGACAAAGGGAGTATAGGATCTAAAATCATAGACAAAGAAACCACGGGAGGAATCGCCACTGCCATACTAACCGCTGATGAAACCGCAGGAATAGCACACATCACGGCCACCACTGACGCACAAGCCGTAAACACGGAAGTAATTATCAATCCTAAATCCAGTCTTTATCTGACCATAACGCCCAATAAAACCAACCCCGTAGTTGGTGAAACTGTAATTTACACGCTGAAAGTGGGTAACCATGGACCAGACACTGCTAAAAATGTGGTTATGACCTATGTGGTGCCTGAAGGTTTAGAATTTGCT